>NZ_JAJAFZ010000079.1:0-16870 GCF_025384895.1 Photorhabdus kayaii | reverse complement strand
CTTGCCATCTAACCCTTTACCGCCAATGGTAATCTGGCCTGTTTTAACCTCCAATGCTTCCAACGCGCCCTGTTTATCAAATTGGGGTTTACCTGTAGTCAGTGTTGCACTCGAAGTATTAATAAAACCACAGCCATCACAAGTAATGCCGTTGGGGTTGGCAATCATCACATTGGCTTTATGGCCGAAAATCTCCAATTGGCCTTGCAGGTTAGATTGTCCGCTGCCGGTCACTTCATTAATAATCAGTTCCGCTGCTTTTCCATGCAGATTAGGGTTAGCGTTAAGTTGCCCCGCCAGTTGTGATTTAGCCGCTTGCGTGGCGTTATTGAGTACGGCGCCTTGAGTGGCAATGTTAAATTCTTTATAGGTGTTGTGGGATATTCCCGCGTCATTCGGCGTGGCAATATTGACCACCGGGACGTTGCTTTGGTTTTGTACCTGTGTCTGGTTATTATCCGGTGTTATTCCTGCGGCAATCGCCGGGTGGAGCGGCTGAATGGCGGTCAGGTAAATTAAAAGATAACTCGTGCCTCTCGCCACAGAGTGGTTGCGTTTACTCATCATACTATCCCTTTTGTTTAATTTAAGTGTTAAAAAGTCAGTGATGCTGACCAATAAGTGACCTGAGCATCAGCGGTCAGGCTTCGGGTATAAAATAGTCATTTACCATAGAGAATATTGATTATTTAATAGTTACATTATTGAACCATTTTAATGTGTAATTAATTGACCGTCAGAATGGGTAGCATGAAATGTGATCAGTGTTGGGTTTTTTAATCCTGATAATGGGGAATCTGTTATATTAAATGTCGGCAAATCGCGATAAGGATGGAGATATTGTTCCCTTACGCCAGCCATGATGCTTTCAGTTTTCGCGTGATAGGGAATTGCTGGATTAGAATCATTGTGTCTGAAATTAGTGTAGAATGCTCGGCCACGGATTAGAATGTATGAGCTATTTTCTAGCATTCTATGCTATCAAATGTATTAAAATCAGTTTGTTATGATTGAATTCTGTCATAACGTATTGATTGATATATAACACGACGCCTGTGAAGGCGACAACAGAGGTTGCTCAATGAGCGGTAAGACACAGAAATCTGAAAAGTTACAGAAAATTCTCGCGCGTTCCGGTCACGGTTCCCGCCGCGAAATAGAAGGTTATATTCAACAGGGGCGCGTCAGTGTTGACGGTAAGATCGCGACTTTAGGTGATCGCCTTGAAGTTCAGCCCGCCACAAAAATCCGCCTCGATGGTCGGGTATTAAATATCAAAGAATTACAAAAAGCGGTTTGCCGTGTTTTGGCTTATTACAAACCAGAGGGTGAGCTTTGTACTCGTCATGATCCAGAGGGGCGGCCAACAGTTTTTGATCGTCTTCCTAAATTGCTAGGTTCCCGCTGGATAGCGGTTGGGCGTCTGGATGTGAATACCTGTGGTTTATTGTTATTTACCACGGATGGCGAACTGGCTAATCGCTTGATGCATCCAAGCCGTGAAGTTGAACGCGAATATGCTGTCCGTGTCTTTGGTGAAGTTGATGATGCCAAATTGAAACAACTGGCTAAAGGGATTCAACTGGAAGATGGTCCAGCTTCATTCCGTACTATCGCGTTTAAGGGGGGGGAGGGGATGAATCAATGGTATAACGTCACGCTGACAGAAGGACGTAACCGTGAAGTTCGTCGTCTTTGGGAAGCAGTTGGTGTACAGGTGAGCCGTCTTATTCGTGTGCGTTATGGGGATATTAGTTTGCCAAAAGGCTTACCACGCGGGGGATGGACGGAACTGGGTCTGGAGCAGACTAACTATTTACGCCAATTAGTGGATTTGAATGAAGAGACGGTTTCTAAAGTGGCCGTTGGGCGTGATCAACGCCGTCTTAAAGCTAACCAAATCCGCCGAGCGGTTAAACGCCATGCTCAAGTCGCATCGCGTCCATCGGCAGGCAAACGTCCGGGCAGTTCACGCCAGAACGCGGGGCGTACAACCGCACCAAAAGGTCGTTAAGTTTTCTGGGTCTCGTGTGTTATAACGGGGCCTTTTTTACCAATCGATCCCTTTTTGTGCCTTAATGCCGGCGTCAAAGGCATGTTTTACCGGGCGCATCTCTGTCACGGTATCTGCCATTTCCAATAATTCACGATGACAACCGCGGCCGGTGATAATAACGGATTGGTGTTCCGGTCGGTGGTTGAGCGCAGTAATAACTTCTTCCAGAGGAAGATAGCCATAACTCACCATATAAGTCAGTTCATCCAAGACAACTAGATCCAAATCGGGATCAGATAACATCTCTAACGCATAGCGCCATACCTGATGGCAGGCTACAGTATCCGTTTCCCGGCTTTGAGTTTCCCAGGTAAAACCTGTTGCCATAACATGAAAATTCACCCCATGCTGTTCCAGCAGATTTTTCTCGCCATTCTCCCATTTCCCCTTGATAAACTGGATCACACCGGCGCGAAATCCATGACCTATCGCTCGGGTCACGGTGCCAAATGCCGCAGTGGTTTTGCCTTTACCATTGCCGGTAAAAACGATGAGAATACCCCGTTCTAATTGGGCGGCTTCAATACGGAAATCCACTTTTTCTTTTAGGCGTTGTTGCCTTTTTTGATGTTGGTTGTCATTGATTGTCATTATTCGGCTGGTCCTGCTTTGCGTCCGGGTTGGGCATCAAAACTGATGCCTGTTTTATGCAGACTATCGCTGCCCATAAGATAAAGATACAGTGGCATAATATCTGCCGGTGTTTTCAGTTTAGCAGAATTTTCGTTAGGGAATGCGCGGGCGCGCATATTTGTGCGTGTACCGCCGGGATTAATACAGTTAACGCGTAGAGAAGTGTGTTTATATTCTGCTGCTAAAACTTGCATCATGCCTTCGGTTGCAAATTTAGAGGCAGAATAGGCTCCCCAACCACAACGACCTTCACGGCCAACGCTCGAACTGGTAAAGATTAATGATCCGTCAGGTGACTTCAATAATAGCGGCAATAAGGCTTGTGTTAACATAAAGGTCGCATTGACGTTGACTTGCATAACATCATGCCATAATTGGACGGGTTGCTCTGCCATCGGCGCGACAGCTCCCAGTAAACCGGCATTATGCAATACGCCATCCAGATGCGGATAATGTTGCGCTAAATCGCCAGCGAATGCCTGACACTCTTCGGCTGTGGCGGTAAGCAGATCCATGGTGTAAACAGTTGCAGGGGCACCACCTGCTTGTTCAATCTCTTTTTGGACAGTTTCCAGTTTGTGTGTTGTTCTGCCAAGTAAGATCACTTGTGCACCGTAACGGGCGTAAGTCAAAGCCGCTTCACGGCCAATACCCTCTCCAGCACCTGTCACCAAAATAATACGTTGTTGTAGGAGGTCATGTTTTGGTTGGTAATGTAACATTTGAAGATTTCCTGTTGTTGACGGCGCGATTTGTTACCGTCGGAGGCCGTTCGGGCTATCAAAACAGAAAGTGATATATTGAGTCAAATTTGCCAAGGTTGATTGCTCAGGAGATAAACGGAGCATAGTGCTGTGTTGGTAGTTATTTGTCTTTAGCTAATGTATAATTTTTTTTCGTCAGAGACTGGGTATTTAATCCAATTTCACACCGGAGTGATTATGATGCCAATACAAACAGAAAGAGCAGCCCTTCTAATTTAATCAATTTGTTAAATTTTACATTAGAAGGGGAAAACATGAATTACTCAAAGGTTGATATAGATCTCTGGGATAGAAAAGAGCATTTCTTGCATTACCGTAATGTCGCGCAATGCGGATTTAGTCTAACAGCAAAAATTGATATTACCCATTTGTTATCTTCGTTGGTAGAAAAACAATATAAATTCTATCCAACCATGATTTATTTAATATCAAAAGTTGTGAACTCTTATTCTGAGTTCAGAATGGCTATAAAAGATGAAGAATTAATTATACCCTATGGATTTCAAGTTGCATCGCGACGGCAAGGGAACGAATCCCCGGGAGCATAGATAACTATGTGACCGGGGTGAGTGAGCGCAGCCAACAAAGAGGCAGCTTGAAAGATGACGGGTATATATGGGATGGTGTAAATCCTGCGTATACAATCTTTCACAAGGAAACAGAAACATTCTCAGCGATTTGGACTGAGTTCAATTCTGATCTGTCCGAGTTTATGAAAAATTATTCTGATGATTATGAAACCTATAAAGATGATCTTTGCTTTTTTTCTAAACCAGAACTACCTGAAAATCACTTTCACATATCATCAGTGCCGTGGGTAAGTTTTGATGGATTTAACTTGAACATGGCGAGTTTTACCGATTATTTTCCACCCATATTTACAATGGGAAAATTTTACCAAAATGGAAATCAAACTCAGTTGCCTTTGGCAATTCAGGTGCATCATGCTACTTGTGACGGCTTCCATGTGGGACGTGTTATTAATAACTTACAAGAGCTATGTAACGATTTTATTTAGTTAAAGCCTTAAAGCTAACCTGAATTATTTATGGCTTCAATATAAGGTTGTATCGGAAATATGCTAATAGCCATCAGTTAACACTGGTGGTTTTCACGATTGAAGTTGGTCGGGATCATGATTACGATTGGACTATTGCTGTACAAGCGGCTGGTTGTTAAATTTGTTGAACTAGAGGTTCATGTCACTTCATTATGAAACACATTGAGTCTGTTGTTAAAATTTTCATTGATAATTACAAACTAACGACTACCCATTAAATTATTATATAATAGGGATAGCGATCTAACTGTATTGTAAGGGCAGCATAATGATGGGGACTGTTTGGCCATTATTCTTTACTCACAGCGATAGCAGTTTACTTTTCCATTGTTCAATAATTTCTCTCTTTTCTTTCAGATAGTGGTAGCGATCAGGCAGTTATAACAGTCAGAATGCTTGGTTGAAACGCCGGGTTTTTGTGATTCTGCAATCTAATTGCTCATTTTTGAACTAGTCCCCCATTTCTCCATCTTAATGGTGTAGAATTAGCTACTGAGACCGATATACTGGACGTTTTTATTTGTACATATTCGTATTTATTGAATACGAATTAATTATAATATATTGTTTTTAAGTGAAAAAAATCAAATACATTTATTTGGTAAATGTTTAAGAAACAAAAGGTGGATTTTGTGGAATACTTATCTCTTTACGGGTTGTTTTTAGCCAAAGTAGTTACGCTGGTGTTGGCGATTATTGCTCTGGCAATATTGGGTATCGGCATAGGAATGCGGAAATCTTCGCTAAAAGGAGAATTGAAACTCGTCGATCTCGGTGAGTCATATCGGGATAAACAGCGTCAAATGCAGCGGGCGCGCATGACAGAAGCGGAAGGGAAAATCTGGCAGAAAGCGTTTAATAAGCAACAAAAGCTCGAATCCAAGCAGAAGAAGAGTGACGCTAAGACAGGTCATAAAGGGTTACAGAAACCTTGTCTTTATGTACTGGATTTTAAAGGGAGTATGGATGCACACGAAGTCGATTCATTACGTGAAGAGATTAGCGCGATTCTGGCCGTGGCAGATGCAAAAGATGAAGTGTTGTTACGTCTGGAAAGTCCAGGTGGCATGGTGCATGGCTATGGATTGGCGGCCTCTCAGCTTGCCCGTTTGCGTCAGAAAGGTATTCGCTTGACTATCGTCGTAGATAAAGTTGCTGCCAGTGGGGGCTATATGATGGCTTGTGTTGCTGATCGTGTAGTTGCTGCACCTTTTGCCATTATTGGTTCTATTGGCGTGGTCGCTCAGATTCCGAACATTCATAAGCTATTGAAGAAAAATGATATCGATGTGGAACTCCATACGGCTGGTGAATATAAACGTACACTGACTGTGTTGGGAGAAAATACAGAGCAGGGCCGGAAAAAGTTTCAGGAAGATCTGAATCAGACTCACGAACTATTCAAATCGTTTATTCATACACATCGCCCATCACTTGACGTGGAAAGTGTGGCGACGGGCGAATATTGGTACGGCTCACAGGCGAAAGAGAAGGGATTGATTGACGAAATTGGTGTCAGCGATGATCTGTTGATTGCTCAAATAGATAACTGTGAAGTTATTGGTGTCAGTTATACACGCCGTAAACGCATGGTAGAGCGTTTCACCGGCAATGCAATGGAAGGTATTGATAAACTGTTATTGCGCTGGTGGCAAAGAGGGGAGAAGCCTCTGCTTTAATTAAATCCGCTATTTTGGATCAATTATCTTGGCGTATACCCTATTGATTTCAAGATGCTTCGCGGCGGCAAGGGAGCGAATCCCCGGGAGCATAGATAACGATGTGACCGGGGTGAGCGAGCGCAGCCAACAAAGAGGCAACTTGAAAGATGACGGGTATATCCTAAGGCGTTCTATTTCGACGCTCAGGGACGCCTCGATATATTGCTTAATTGTGATGTGCTAATTGAACAGAGCAACGCTTATTCTCATGATGTTATTCCACTGAAAAACCTGCTATTTTGGCCCTGTTAAAATATTACAGGTGTTACATAATTTGCTTTACATCCCCCTTCCTGCTTGTGATGAGCCGCAGGCTTTTCTACACCAATAGTTGATACTCTGGCTTTGCGTTTATGTGTTCTGCTTGGCTGATTTTCAAACAAATACAAGTCACTTTTGCACAACGTTATTGTGCGTCTTTAAACGCATTATGAAAATCCCCGAAGAATGGCAACTTACAATAATATTCATAAGGAAATAAAGTATTATGGCTATTTCACAATACGATATTCATACCAGTCATGCTGTCATCTCTGTTGCTGATACGGGAGGTGATGGGTTACCGGTCCTCCTTATACACGGTAATTCGAGTTCCAAAGATGTTTTTCGCCATCAAATTAACTGTTTTGGTGACGAATACCGGATTTTAGCTATTGATTTACCCGGACACGGTTCTTCATCAAATGCAGTGGACCCTCGCCGGACCTATTCGATACCTGGTTATGCTCTTTGCATCATCGAAGTACTGGAAAAATTAGGCGTCGATAAAGTTGCTGTTTTCGGATGGTCACTGGGGGGACATATCGGTTTAGAGCTGATCCCAAGATTCCCAGGGATTGTTGGGCTAATGATTTGTGGCACGCCGCCGGTTAGCCCAGGTGCAGAAAATGTCAGCCTTGGATTTAAACCAAGCCGGTTTATGGCAATATCGGGTAAGGCTTCGCTGACAGAAGAGGAGATTACGGATTATACCTTGGCGTTGTATGGTGAAAACGCGCTTTGTGAGCCATTTTTGAGAGCCGCAGTGGCGCGGACCGATGGTTTGGCCCGGCAATATATGTCTGAAGCATCGGTTTCACCAGACGTTATGGACCAACGGTTATTGGTTGAAACAAACCCAACACCACTGGCTATCGTCAATGGTGTAGAAGATTTATTCGTTAATATTGATTATATTAACGGGATAACCTACAAAAATCTCTGGACTGGTCAGGTGTATAACTTGCTCAACTTGGGACATGGGCCATTCTGGGAAGCGCCAGAGCTGTTTAACCGTTTGATGGCGGGTTTTTTCTCTGATCTCACCTTAGAAGTGTAATTAATACTTGTAGTTATACCGGCAGATATATTTTTATACCCGTCATCTTTCAAGTTGCCTCTTTGTTGGCTGCGCTCGCTCACCCCGGTCACATAGTTATCTATGCTCCCGGGGATTCACTCCCTTGCCGTCGCGATGCATCTTGAAATCTATGAAGGTATATATTGTTTTCATATATCTGCCTATTCGTTGCTCAATAAATTTTTGTTATTAATTTTCGAGATAATATTGTTTCGGTAGGATAGGCGTCAGGTGTTTGAACATATTGAAAATAGCAGTACTTTTTACTGTGGGTAAACCATTTTCCATTAGAAAAAATTCACCATTAATACTAATACATTTCCTTTTTGTTTTACGCTACTTATATACATACCATGAATAAAATCTTCACGTTGGCGGATAATATCGCTGGCTTTTTTTAGTCATTGTTCACCTTTAATCGGTGTTGTTCTGTTTCGTCTTTTTCTATCCTTAATCAAAAATAATTTGTTGCGCATCATTTTTTATCAGGTAGAGTGTGAACTTTTCATCATGCAGATGGAAGATTTTGTTTACGGTGATCGCTTCATTCATTTGCATAGAGCATGGGCGGTATCTAAAATACCTTAGATAATTCAATATGTTTCGAGTTTGGGAAAATCAACTGAATAAAAATAAGTTGATATATTGAGAATCTATCGCAATATAAAAAGAGGTTTTAAATACCGTGATATGGCGCAGTGAATTCCACCATCTGAAAAGATAATTAGGTAAAGATAACTATGGGTAAAGCTCTTGTAATAGTGGAGTCCCCGGCAAAGGCCAAAACAATCAACAAATATTTGGGGAGTGACTACGTGGTGAAATCCAGCGTTGGTCATATCCGTGATTTGCCGACCAGTGGCTCAGCCAGCCAAAAGAGTTCGAGCTCATCTACCGATAAGTCTAAGAAGAAGGTTAAAAAAGATGAGAAAGCTGCATTAGTCAACCGTATGGGCGTTGATCCATACCATGGTTGGGAAGCGAATTATCAGATTTTGCCGGGCAAAGAGAAGGTCGTGGCAGAGCTAAAATCACTGGCTGAAAAAGTTGATCATGTTTATCTCGCAACGGATCTTGACCGAGAGGGAGAAGCCATTGCATGGCACTTGCGGGAAGTGATTGGCGGTGATGGCGATCGTTTTAGCCGGGTTGTTTTTAATGAAATCACTAAAAATGCCATCAAACAGGCATTTGATAATCCGGGTGAATTAAATATTCACCGGATAAATGCTCAACAAGCTCGCCGTTTTATGGATCGAGTCGTGGGTTATATGGTTTCTCCGCTACTGTGGAAAAAGGTTGCTAGAGGGCTCTCTGCCGGTCGTGTGCAATCGGTGGCGGTACGCCTTGTAGTAGAAAGAGAGCGTGAAATTAAAGCGTTTGTACCAGTAGAATATTGGCAATTACATGCTGATTTGCTGGCGAAAGGCGAAATTTCACTGCATATGGAAGTGACCCATCAGCAGGGTAAACCGTTTAAGCCAGTTAATAGTGAACAAACTCAAGCCGCCGTCTCTTTACTGGAAAAAGCCCGTTACAAAGTGCTCGATCGTGAAGATCGTCCAACCTCCAGTAAACCGAGTGCGCCGTTTATCACATCTACGTTGCAACAGGCGGCCAGCACGCGTTTAGGGTTTGGTGTTAAAAAGACCATGATGATGGCTCAGCGTTTGTATGAGGCCGGATATATTACTTATATGCGTACTGATTCAACCAATTTGAGTCAGGATGCGCTGGATATGGTTCGTGGTTATATCAGTGATAATTTTGGCGATAAATACCTGCCAAAAGCAGCCAATACTTACAGCAGTAAAGAGAATTCACAGGAAGCGCATGAAGCGATTCGTCCTTCCAGTGTTGATATCATCATGGCAGAGCAACTGAAAGATATGGATGCGGATGCACAGAAGCTGTATCAGCTAATCTGGCGTCAGTTTGTGGCTTGTCAGATGACACCGGCGAAATACGATTCCACAACATTGACGGTACAGGCGGGTGATTTTGAATTGCGTGCCAAAGGTCGTACATTGCGTTTTGATGGCTGGACAAAAGTAATGCCTGTGTTGCGCAAAGGTGATGAAGACCGCACGTTGCCGGTTGTTGAAATTGGTACAGAACTTGATTTGCAACAACTGCTCCCAAGCCAGCACTTCACCAAACCACCGGCACGTTACAGTGAGGCATCCCTGGTTAAAGAGCTGGAGAAACGCAGTATTGGTCGTCCATCCACTTATGCTTCCATTATCTCCACGATTCAGGAGCGTGGTTATGTTCGCGTGGAGAGTCGCCGTTTCTACTCGGAGAAAATGGGAGAAATTGTTACTGATCGTCTGGAAGAAAATTTCAACGAGCTGATGAGTTATGATTTTACTGCGCGAATGGAAGATCAGCTTGATCAGGTTGCAAGTAACAAAGCCGAATGGAAAGGGATTCTGGATGAGTTTTTCACAGATTTTAGTGAACAGCTAGACGTCGCCAATAAAGAGCCGGAAGATGGCGGTATGCGGCCTAATCCGATGGTAATTACCTCTATTGAGTGCCCGACATGTCAGCGCTCTATGGGCATTCGAACAGCGACCACTGGCGTTTTCTTGGGTTGTTCTGGTTATGCGTTATCACCTAAAGAGCGTTGTAAGCAGACGATAAATCTTATCCCTGAAAATGAAATTCTTAATGTCTTAGAAGGGGATGAGGCGGAAACAAACGCATTGCGCGCCCGTCGTCGCTGTAAAAAATGTGGTACAGCGATGGACAGTTACCTTATTGATAGCCAACGTAAGTTACATGTTTGTGGTAATAACCCGGCTTGTGATGGCTACAAAGTGGAAGAGGGTGAATTTCGCATTAAGGGATATGACGGTCCTGTTATCGAATGTGATAAATGTGGCGCTGAAATGCACTTGAAAATGGGGCGTTTTGGTAAATACATGGGTTGCACCAATGAAACTTGTAAAAATACCCGCAAAATCTTGCGCAGTGGGGAAGTCGCGCCGCCAAAAGAGGATCCGGTTCCGTTACCAGAGCTTCCTTGTGAAAAATCTGATGCCTATTTTGTATTGCGTGATGGTGCAGCCGGTGTATTTTTAGCAGCAAATACTTTCCCTAAATCTAGAGAAACCAGAGCGCCGTTGGTAGAAGAGTTAGCTCGCTTTAAAGAGCGTTTGCCGGAGAAATTACGCTATCTGGCTGATGCGCCTGTGGCGGATGCTGAAGGTAATAAAACAGTTATCCGTTTTAGTCGTAAGACTAAACAGCAATATGCTTCTTCAGAGAAAAATGGCAAGGCAACGGGGTGGAGTGTGTTTTATGTTGATGGGAAATGGGTTGAGAAAGACAAAAAGTAACCATTTCTGACAGAATCAACACTCTCTTTTTCTTAGAAAAGGGATTATTTTCTTCTATTAAGCCAACCTTATAGGTTGGCTTTTTTCGCCTATTGGCATTATCTTAAAATATATGAATTAGAATCCGATTAAACATTCATTATGAATTTTTAATTATTCGTTATATAAATATATAATCGTGTTATAGTGGTTATATGCGACAACAATATTATTTCTATTCGTTATAATAAATAGCAAACAGCAATATCAGTCCAGGTTTCTAAGCCATAATTGTTCACAGCGTTTATTTTGGGATGGTGTTTATATGAAATTGCAACAGCTTCGTTACATCGTGGAGGTGGTAAACCACAACCTTAATGTTTCATCTACGGCAGAAGGACTGTATACATCTCAACCCGGGATCAGTAAGCAGGTTAGAATGCTTGAAGATGAATTAGGCATTCAGATTTTTTCCCGTAGTGGTAAACACCTGACGCATGTTACTCCCGCAGGTGAAGAGGTTGTCCGAATTTCTCGTGAAGTATTATCTAAGATTGATGCAATACGGTCAGTTGCTAGTGAACATACTTATCCGAATCGTGGTTCGCTATATATTGCTACTACTCATACACAGGCCCGTTATGCATTACCTTCTGTGATTAAAGGCTTTATTGAACGTTATCCTCAGGTCTCTTTACACATGCATCAGGGGTCGCCAACACAAATTGCTGAAGCTGTCAGTAAAGGTAGTGCTGATTTTGCTATTGCAACTGAGGCACTGCATTTATATGAAGATTTGATAATGTTGCCTTGTTACCATTGGAACAGGACGCTGGTGGTCACGTCGAATCACCCGCTGGCAGGTAAAGAGAGTGTTTCAATTGAAGAATTGGCTGAATATCAACTGGTCACTTATACATTTGGTTTTACCGGTCGTTCTGAGTTAGATGTTGCATTCGATAAAGTGGGTTTAAAGCCTAAAATTGTTTTCACTGCGACGGATGCTGATGTCATTAAAACTTATGTCCGGTTAGGATTAGGTGTGGGGGTTATTGCCAACATGGCGGTTGATCCGGTGCAGGATAACGACCTTGTTTGCATTGATATGCGTGATAAATTCAGCTACAGCACAACTAAGATTGGTTTTCGTCGCAGTAGTTTCTTGCGCAGTTACATGTATGATTTTATGTGGCGTTTTGCGCCTCACCTGACGCGTGATGTTATTGATCAGGCAGTTGCTTTACGCTCAAATGAAGATATCGAAGTCATGTTCAAAGATATCAAATTACCAATCGTATAATGAAATAATTAGGGAGCGAATGATTGCTATTGGCTCCCTAATTTTGCTTATCAGATGGGTTCAAACTCACCACTGAAGAAATCATCAGAATCTTCTATTGATATTTTTCTTTGTTTATTGATGAAATTATCAAAACTGGCTTTAATCTCAGGATTTTCGAGCGCCTCATAGTCTAAAACCGATATTAAGGATGAATACTCAAAATCAATATTGATATTTTCATTAGAAGCACAACTTGATAAAAAGTTTGAATTAGTGCTATCAAAATTAACTCGATAGAGTTTTAGTTTCGGAATATATACGGTCTTCTCTCCTACAATCAAGGTATCGATAGCAATCGTTAGTGTCACAGTAGAATAGAAGCCTTTATTTTTCCGTATGCCTAAACGAATCGTTTCCCCTTGCTTGGTAAGAAACTTAGCGAAATCTGGCAGCATATCTGTATTTTCGAATACAACCACATTCATAATGAAATTAAGGAAACTTTGTGAGATGCTTAAACCATTTAATGAATCGGTGTAATTTTTAGATTCAACTTTGCTAGTACCCATTAGAGGTAATTTGTTAACGACTTTAGTCCAAAAGTCCATATCTGTTTTATATTGCTCTCCATACTTTTCCGCGTATTTATTGACATAATTGGTTGCAATGGAGGAGAGTGCAATTAATGTTTGACTTAAGCTATTAGTTTTATCTATGACTTCTGGTTTATCAGATAATTGTTTGGCTATAATGAACTGAACTAAACCATCCTTTTCATTATATTTATTGGTATTTTCTATACTAAAATAAGCATCGTCGATGTGAAAGAACGTATTAGCTTCATTGATTTTTGCGATATGTTCCTGATTATTTGTAATTGCGTTTTTTATATCCATTATTTTTTCCTTGTTTTTTTATTGATAATTTGAATCCAATTGAATTGTTAGCGGGTTAATTCTAGCTGATTATCATTCGATTGTTTACCCGACTAAATTATCAAAATTTATTACTGAAATTCTGATAGATACACTGAATTGATTCATTGTGCGGTAATGGGAAACAAATATTTGCTTATATGTTATGTTTAATTTGTGCCATTATCATTAATGGCTAGGCACTAAGGTAGTTTTGAGTTATGCCAGTATAAGAAGAAGGAGGAGTTATGTCGTTTGATTTAAAAAAAGTTTGTGTTTCAACACTTTCCGCTGCAAGTAAACAATATGATTATTACAGCTTACCACTGGTTGCTAAACATTTGGGTGATATTTCCCGTTTGCCCAAATCACTGAAAGTTCTTCTGGAAAATCTTCTTCGCAATATCGATGGCAATTCTGTTGTTGTTGATGATTTGAAAGCAATTGTTGATTGGCAAAATACTGGTCATGCAGACAGAGAAATTGCTTACCGGCCAGCACGTGTATTAATGCAGGATTTCACCGGGGTGCCTGCCGTTGTTGATTTAGCGGCCATGAGAGAAGCGGTTCAGCGCCTTGGTGGTAATGTTGAACAAGTTAATCCACTATCACCCGTTGATTTGGTTATTGACCATTCAGTTATGGTGGATAAATTTGGCACGGAAAAAGCCTTTGAACAAAATGTTCAATTAGAAATGGAACGTAATTACGAGCGTTATCTCTTTCTGCGTTGGGGGCAAAAAGCTTTTAACCGTTTTCGTGTTGTCCCGCCCGGAACCGGGATTTGCCATCAGGTAAACCTGGAATACCTGGGTAAAACGGTTTGGCATGAAATGCATAACGGACGAGAGTTGGCTTATCCTGATACCTTGGTTGGTACCGATTCTCATACCACCATGATCAATGGTCTCGGTGTTCTAGGATGGGGTGTGGGCGGTATTGAAGCTGAAGCGGCCATGTTAGGACAACCTGTTTCCATGCTTATTCCTGATGTGGTGGGTTTTAAACTTACCGGTAAGTTACGCGAAGGAATTACTGCAACAGACCTTGTATTGACAGTGACTCAGATGCTGCGTGCCCATGGTGTGGTCGGGAAATTTGTTGAATTTTATGGAGATGGGTTAGCTGATTTGCCGCTGGCAGACAGGGCAACCATTGCCAATATGTCACCGGAATATGGTGCAACTTGCGGTTTCTTCCCGGCAGATGATATTACCCTGAGCTATATGCGATTGACAGGGCGTACAGAACAGCAGATTGAGCTGGTAGAAGCTTATTGTAAGATCCAAGGATTATGGCGAAATCCCGGTGATGAACCGGTATTTACCAGTAGTCTTGAACTGGACATGTCGACGGTGGAAGCGAGCCTCGCTGGACCGAAACGTCCACAAGACAGGGTGGCTTTAGCGCGAGTACCTCAAGTATTTCAATCATCCGTTGATCTGGAAATGAATAAACCCGAGGGGAAAGCCATCTCAGCGCCAGTTAATCTGGATAATCAGCAGTATGAGTTAGAAGAGGGGGCTGTTGTCATTGCTGCAATTACTTCTTGTACCAACACATCTAATCCCAGTGTGCTAATGGCTGCGGGGTTATTGGCGAAAAAAGCGGTTGAGAAGGGGCTTAAACGCCAACCGTGGGTGAAAACCTCACTGGCGCCCGGCTCGAAAGTGGTGACAGATTACCTTGAATTGGCGGGCTTGATGCCTTATCTGGAGAAACTGGGCTTCAATCTGGTTGGTTACGGTTGCACAACTTGCATTGGTAACTCTGGGCCATTGCCTGAATCGATTGAAACGGCGATTAAGCAAGCTGATCTTACCGTCGGTGCCGTCCTTTCTGGCAACCGAAACTTTGAAGGCCGTATCCATCCTCTGATAAAAACTAACTGGCTAGCATCGCCGCCGTTAGTCGTGGCCTATGCTTTATCCGGCAACATGAAAAAGGATTTGACTAAAGATCCTCTTGGTCAGGATCAACAAGGCAATGATATCTATTTGAAGGATATCTGGCCTGATAGCAAAGAAATTGCTAAAGCCGTTGATCAAATTAAGGCTGATATGTTTCACAAAGAGTATGCGGAAGTCTTTGATGGTGATGAAATATGGCAGTCGCTGGATGTTGCGAGTTCTGCAACTTATCACTTCCAGCTTGATTCTACTTATATTCGCCACCCACCATTCTTTAGTGATATGACAGCAGAGCCTGAAGCGATAACGGATATTCACGGCGCGAATATATTGGCTATTCTTGGGGATTCTGTAACCACGGACCATATTTCTCCGGCGGGGAATATCAAAGCTGATAGCCCGGCAGGGCGTTATCTTCAAGAACATGGGGTTGAACCTAAGGATTTTAACTCTTACGGCTCAAGGCGCGGCAATCATGAAGTCATGATGCGCGGAACGTTTGCCAATATCCGTATCCGTAATGAGATGATTTCTGGTGTAGAAGGAGGATATACCCGCCATATTCCGTCACAGACACAATTAGCGATTTATGATGCAGCTATGCGTTATCAGGAAGAAAAAACACCATTGGCTATCATTGCGGGCAAAGAATATGGTTCTGGTTCGAGCCGCGACTGGGCAGCGAAGGGGACTCGGTTATTGGGGGTTAGGGTGGTGATTGCGGAATCATTTGAGCGTATTCACCGTTCGAACCTGATTGGTATGGGGGTATTGCCATTGGAATTTTCTCAGGGCGTAAATCGTAAGACATTAAATCTGCGAGGTGATGAGACAATTGATATTGAAGGGATGAATGACCTCAAGCCGGGACAGATTGTTCCGGTGAAAGTGACTTATTCGAATGGGCGTCAGGAAATCATTAATGCTCAGTGTCGTATTGATACCAGAACTGAATTAGATTATTTCCATCACGGTGGTATCTTGCATTATGTTATTCGTCACATGTTGAAATAATTTTTATACCCGTTATCCATAGGGTATACATCATACTAAAGACGGCACTGATTTATTTAGGCGCCGTCTTTTCCAGCTAGCTTACTGAGAAACTAATTTTGCTCAGGTAACAAATGACCCATTTTTCTGGCTTTGGTATCCAAATAATAAGCATTTTTAGGATTCCGGCCGGTAATTAATGGAACACGTTCTACAATATTAATACCTGCTTCGGTCATAATTTCCACTTTTTTGGGATTATTTGTCAGCAGACGAATAGCTTGAATACCGAGTAATTTATACATATCTGCACATAAGGTGAAATCACGCTCATCGGCGGCAAAACCTAACTGATGGTTAGCTTCTACAGTATCGATACCGTTATCCTGTAACGCGTAAGCACGAATTTTATTGATTAAGCCAATATTACGACCTTCTTGTCGATGATAAAGTAATACACCTCGCCCTTCTTTAGCAATTTGAGCAAGGGCGGCTTCAAGTTGAAAACCGCAATCACAACGTAGACTAAACAGGGCGTCACCGGTCAGACATTCTGAATGGATCCTGGAAAGAACAGGTTCATTGCCAGAAATAGTACCGTATACTAATGCGACATGATCTTGACCTGTGGCGATTTCTTCAAAGCCGACCATTAAAAAATCACCCCAAGGAGTGGGTAACTTGGCCTCAGCGACTCGTTTTAATTGCATTTTATTGTTCATATGTTGATTCAGACTCGTTACAAGACATAGATGTGAAAAACAATACCGGTCTGGGAAATCAGCGGACACTGCGTAAAAGATTTTCTCTGATTATCATGCGGCTATATCTTGCCATATTTACCGCAAATTATCTGTCAAAAACTTTCAAATAAT
>NZ_JAJAFZ010000078.1:0-17621 GCF_025384895.1 Photorhabdus kayaii | reverse complement strand
ATGACAGTTATAACACTAGGTCGCGTCGTCGCTCAGAAAAATGGCGGTTGATTAACGACAAAAAGGATTTGGCGGTGTCATTGCTTCTTATTTACACTTAATCGATGGGAAGATATCGTAAAAAAGCTGAAAGACGCATTTATCATGATAAATTGCTTCCTTTATCCAGACTGGAAATGCTAATTTAATGAGCCGTTATCCAGCATAATGTCCAAGCAACAATAGATAACAGGAAAAAATGTGAAATATTTTCTGATTTTATTACTGGTATTGGTGATCTTTGTCGTCTCGATGACTCTTGGATCAAATAACGAACAGATTGTTACATTTAACTATCTGATTGCTAAAGGGAATTACTCTATATCTACACTTTTAGCTGTATTATTTGCTAGCGGTTTCGTGTTAGGTTGGGTTATCTGTGGATTATTTTATCTTCGTGCTCGTTTGTCGTTAAGAAGAGCTGAACGCAAGATTAAGCGACTTGAAGCGCAACTGGAGCAACCTGTTGAACCTTCGGTTACTCATTCATCGCTTGCACTTAGCAAGGAATAAACCCCTATGTTAGAGCTGTTGTTTCTGTTGCTTCCTGTGGCCGCTGCTTATGGCTGGTATATGGGGCGCAGAAGTGCTCAACAGGATAAGCAACAAAATGCCGATCGCTTATCACGAGAATATGTTACCGGGGTTAACTTTCTCCTTTCAAACCAGCAAGATAAAGCCGTGGATCTGTTTCTTGAAATGCTTAAAGAGGACAGTTCTGCTTTTGAAGCGCATTTGACTTTGGGGAATCTATTCCGTTCCAGGGGAGAAGTAGAGCGGGCTATCCGCATTCATCAATCTCTCATGGAAAGCGCTTCTCTGACATTTGATCAGCGTTTGCTTGCGACGCAACAATTGGGCCGCGATTATATGTCTGCGGGTTTGTATGATCGTGCTGAAAATATGTTCGCTCAATTGGTGAATGAAAAAGATTTTCGCCAAAATGCATTTCAATCGCTGCTGGCTATTTATCAGGCAACCAGTGATTGGAAAAAAGCCATTGATATTGCTGAGAAATTAGTCAAATCCGGCAAACATGATTTACGGGAAAAAATTGCGCATTTTTATTGTGAACTCGCTTTACAGGAGATGAGCGGTGATGATCTTGATGAGGCTATCAGTTATCTCAATAAAGCAGTTCAGACAGATAAAAACTGTGCCAGAGTTTCTATCATGTTGGGGCGTCTGTTTATGGCCCGGCAAGAGTACAATAAAGCGGCGGATGCTTTAAAATCTGTTCTTGAGCAGGACAAACAATTGGTGAGTGAGGTGTTACCTATTCTCCAGGAGTGTTACCAACATCGGAATCAGCTTGATGAATGGGAAAATTTCCTGAGACGTTGTGTCGAAGAGGATTGTGGGGCAACGGCTGAGCTTTTGCTGGCTGATATTATCGAGCAGCAAGAAGGGCATGAAGTCGCGCAAACTTACATCAATCATCGATTGGAGCGTCATCCGACCATGCGCCTATTTTATCGCTTGATGGATTACCACCTGGCCGAAGCAGAAGAGGGCCGGGCGAAAGAAAGTATTATCTTGCTACGGGACATGGTTGGTGAGCAAATTCGCACCAAGCCTAATTATCGCTGCCATAAGTGCGGCTTTACTTCTCATTCGCTTTACTGGCACTGTCCATCATGCCGTTCGTGGGATTCTATTAAACCGATCCGTGGATTAGATGGTCAGTGACAGTGTCACCATAATATTGCTTTGTTAGTCAAAAAGGTTAAAAAATGACATCTCATACCTTAACATCGTTCGGTAGACAGATTAGCTCGCCTGTCATTGTTGCTTTAGATTACGACAATCAGGATACGGCGCTGGCTTTTGCCGATAAAATTGATCCACAGGATTGCCGTCTGAAAGTAGGTAAAGAGATGTTTACCTTACATGGTCCGCAGTTTGTTAAGTTGCTGCACCAACGTGGTTTTGAAGTATTTCTAGATTTGAAATTCCATGATATTCCTAATACCACCGCCAGAGCGGTAGCTGCCGCTGCTGAGATGGGGGTTTGGATGGTAAACGTACATGCTAGTGGCGGCACCAGAATGATGACAGCGGCGAAAGAGGCGCTGCTGCCTTATGGTCATGATGCTCCGTTGTTAATTGCTGTCACGGTATTAACCAGCATGGAACAATCGGATCTGCAAGGTATTGGGATTGATATGACACCAGCGCAACAGGCTGAAAGGTTGGCAAAACTGACTCAGGCATGTGGGCTGGATGGTGTGGTTTGTTCTGCGCATGAAGCTCAGCAACTGAAAAAGGTTTGTGGTCAGCATTTTCAATTAGTTACTCCCGGAATTCGCCCGACGGGCAGTGATGTGGGTGATCAGCGCCGTATCATGACGCCAGAACAGGCGGTATTGGCTGGCGTTGATTATATGGTCATTGGCCGTCCGATTACCCGTGCCGCCGATCCTGCGGCCGCATTGCGTCAAATTAATCAATCTATTGCGGGAGTGATTAATGCAAGATAATAATTCGCGGTTGGTCTATTCCACAGACAGAGGGCGTATTCAGGAAGAAACGGTTGAATCTCAGCGTCCAAAAGGGGATGGCATTGTTCGTATTCAGCGTCAAACCAGTGGCCGTAAAGGAAAAGGGGTTTGCGTGATTACCGGGATTGATGCTGATGATCAGACGTTAGCTAAGCTGGCGGCTGAGTTGAAGAAAAAATGTGGCTGTGGTGGTTCAGTGAAAGAGGGTGAGATCGAAATTCAGGGCGATAAAAGAGAATTATTGAAACAGTTACTCGAAGCCAAAGGTATGACAGTTAAATTAGTTGGTGGTTGATATACCCGTTATCTTTCAAGTCCATAGGGTATAGAAGGGCGGATATTCGCCCTTCATTCATTTTACTCCAGAGTCTAATTATTGGTAGTATTTTAAGGTATTTGTTAATAATATTCTTAATCATTTTAATTAGAAATAACTCACAATAAAGAGATAAAATATATTATTGTTAATATTCTATGAAAATAATATTTTGATATTATTTTTTCCTCTTAAGGATAGTAATATAATTAATATTATTTCTTCATTATTTCTTCATTTCTCTGATAAGATCATTATTAAAAGGCATTTTCGTATGGGAATGAGCAACTTTGATGATAAAGGCGATGAACATTAATAATTACTTTTTAAATCATAGAGATAACAATTTAAATCTATTTTTTCAGTAAAGAGGTTGACTGTGGAGAATGATCGTTCTACCATGAAAAACATGGAAGGTGAGCAGGCGTCCAACATCAGGGAAAACATGTTGGATGTTGTAGAGGAATTAATTTACACAAGGGGGATTGCAGCGACGGGTATCGATCTGATAACGCGCACGACCGGTTCTTCACGTAAGACAATTTATCGTTATTTTGGTACGAAAGAGGGGTTGATTGAAGAAGTTCTTCGTCGGCGAGATGAACGATGGATGCGGGGGTTTACCTCATCAATAGCTGAATATAAAACACCTAAAGAGAAATTGCTGAATATTTTTTTGGTATTACAAAGATGGTTCGCGAGTGATGATTTTAGAGGATGTGCATTTATCAATACATCCGGTGAGCGCCCTAATCCTGATGATCCGGTAAGAATAATTGCTAAGGAACATAAAGAGAAAGTTTTTACTTACGTGCTGTCTATTTGTAAAGAAATATCGCCGGATTCATCAGTGGATTTAGCGAGGAAGCTCCTGCTCTTAATAGAAGGCGCTATTACAACTGCGCATGTGATGAATGATACACATTATGCTTTAGAGGCGATGAATATTGCCGAGGCATTGCTGAATAAATACGATGTGAGTTAATGGAAAATTTAATTAGGAGACAATATGTCTAATATATACCCTATGGATTTCAAGATGGATCGCGACGGCAAGGGAGTGAATCCCCGGGAGCATAGCAAACTATGTGACCGGGGTGAGCGAGTGCAGCCAACAAAGAGGCAACTTGAAAGATGACGGGTATAAAAGAAATTCGCCAGCCGGTGCCGCCATTTACCCGCGAAACTGCTATTCAGAAAGTCCGCTTGGCGGAAGATGGATGGAATAGCCGTGATCCTGAAAAAGTGGCATTGGCTTATTCATTGGATACCTATTGGCGTAATCGTGCTGAATTTGTACATAGTCGTAAAGAAGCTCAGGATTTATTAACCAGAAAATGGGCGAAAGAGCATGAATATCGATTGATTAAAGAACTTTGGGCGTTTACTGATAATAGGATAGCGGTTCGTTATGCTTATGAATGGCATGACGATTCCGGTAACTGGTTTCGCTCATATGGTAATGAGAATTGGGAATTTAACGAAGATGGCTTGATGTATAACCGTTATGCTTGCATTAATGATCTTCCGATAAAAGAATCTGAGCGCAAATTTCATTGGCCTTTAGGTCGCCGTCCTGATGATCATCCTGGATTATCTGAGTTAGGGTTGTAATCTTTTTCAGACGACAGTCGAGACGTGGCTGATGTGCAGTACCTCCGCCGGGGCCTTCTGATTAACATAAGAATTCAGAAGGCCTGTACCTTGAATTTATCGTTTAAGATAAGACAGATTACGGTTAATGCAGTTCGTGACCTGATGGAGTTCGTCAGCGGGAATATCATCAGTTATATTTCGCGCAGTATGGGCGAAGTCGGCGGCGACATCCGCTACTTCATCAATAATATTGTTCATTTTGGCCGACGCGATGCCCGCATCTTTGGCAACCTTAAGCAACATGGTGCGGGTGATATCTGCTCCGTGGCCGGTCACTGAGGTTTGATGTTGTCCGCCGGGTCCGTCCGCAAAGGTCAGATCATAGGCGGGGGATACCACCCACTCATTGCTTTCATTCAGAATGAAGGAGAAATTCTTCACATGATCATCGCGGTTATGCATCAACACGTTGAATACCATACGACGGGCTTGGATTTCTCGTGCAACAATAGAGCGGGTGATGGAGCCAGTCGCCCGTAAGATATCTATGTAATCCATACAGGGTAATCGGAAGTCGGCATGTAGGGCACCGGCTATACTTAGTACCGGCACTCGCATTCCATTCTCACGATCGAAACGCTGGACACCGAAAGCAGCAAGCTCCCCTTCAAGGCGGAAGTAGCGACTTGTGGGAAAATCAATGCCCGCTATTCTGGCAGTACAGGCATACACTTCTTCAAGGGCACAGACCCAAGGATTTTCTTCTGCTGCGGGGAATTTGACCAACCAAGGCTTACTTCCTGGGAACGCAGTCGTTTTCATCTGGCCGGTGGATGGATTATATTCTATTTGTGCTTTTGGTCTGGCTCCGTGAGGCGAGCCGCCAAGTAGGAAAAGTTCACGCAGTGCCTCCGAGTCCTGACCGGTGACTTCCTGACGGATCTGCTGAGCCAGTCCGGTCAAGCTCAGAATACGATATTTGTCTTCCTGGTCGTCCGGTAAAGGCAGAGCAGGTTGGTAGGTCAGAGCCCCCATCGTGTTATCGCTCAGTAATGCCAGGCGTTCCAGGGCGGAAATCCGGCCAGGATCGACATTATTACGGCGAAGGAACCGGTCCATAAGCAGCCGTCCCCAGCCATCCGGCAGGGAATCTGCGATGAAACCAGGAAGCCAGTCCTGAAAGTGCTCAAAATTCGCGTAAGTCTCTGTGGAAAGTGGCAGTTGTAGGGGCGAGAATTCGATGCCACTATCAAGAGCTTCATGGGTGTACTCAAATAAATAGCGGCCACGCACAGTACTTTCGGCCAGATGGCCCAACACCCACTGTTCCCCACGACCACTGTAGATCACTTGTAGCCGACCCAGTGATCGGTACTGAAAGTTTTGTGTCGTCATTTTTTTGAGTCTCTTGATTGATGGGCGCGGCCATTGCCGGAGGGTTTCCGAGACGAACGTTGGGTTCGCCGGGCGCGCTGGCGAACCGGTGCTTTCATGGCTTCGAGCTGTGCAATGCTGATCTGTTGTGGCGTAAACAGGGACTTAATTTCGTTCTCCAGTCGTAGAGCAAAGACGACCTTCATGAAATTCTCAAGCGTGCCCCGTCCGCTGCCTTCAAGTTTTTTGAGCGCAGAGACGGAAATACCGCTCCTGAGAGCTAGTTCTGTCTGGAGCATGTTACGCTGTAACCGATGCCAACGGAGGCGGTGCCCAAGTTCTTCTAGCAACTCCGATTCGGTATAAAGAATTAGAGCCATAAATACACCTTTTAAGTTTAAATTTTATGGTTAATAGACTTTATTATAGCTCTTATTTTACTAAAATCTGATATGAAAGGAGAAGTATTTAAGAGTGCTAATTGAATCTCATAAATGTATTTATGATGATTTAAAGCTTTATATGAGTCCCATACCCACCGCGGGTAGTTCATGAATCTGGTTTATACCCGTCATTTTTCAAGTTGCCTCTTTGTTGGCTGCACTCACTCACCCTGGTCACATAGTTACCTATGCTCCCGGGGATTCGCTCCCTTGCCGTCGCGATGCACCTTGAAATCCATAGGGTAAAGTAGCCGCAGTTGTAGGATCTCAAGCATCAGGTATTGAGCCTAACCGCGATCGTATTACGCAGTTGCTGAATGAATCGCTGATGCTGGTCACGGCGCTGAATACCCATATCGGTTATGACAAAGCAGCGGAAATTGCCAAGAAAGCGCATAAAGAAGGGCTGACTTTGAAACAATCCGCAATGAAACTGGGTTATTTGACAGACGCTGAGTTTGATGAGTGGGTTCGTCCTGAAGATATGGTTGGCAGCTTGAAATAATCGCTGTTTAGCTATTTGAACCAGAGCCTTGTGTTCCGGTTTTCATTTCCTTGCTCCTCAACTATTTTTTGTTTTTGCCAGTCGGGAATCAATACCAAAATCAAGGCGTTTGATCGTGCTCATGTATTTCTGAAAATCTTTCGCCATAGGATTCAGCATAACATTATTCTCGTAAGGTATGATGGCAGAAGGTACCATAAGGCCAATGGAATCATTAACATCGAGCCATTCACTGCCTATTTCCATTGTGCTTACCGGAGGTATAGGATCGTTCCAATCTGGAGGTAAAGTATCAATATTTAAAATATCAATCTGGTTTTCGGGGATATCAATACTTAGCAGTGCAAAATCAGTAAGAAGCTCATCATCCCCAACATGAACAAGAACTTCCAGAACAGCCAAGGAAACAGAAGTAGTAACATAGACTGCTGGCCTTCCTATATTGTGCCAGCGGCCACCATACAGTTTTGCTCCAGTACCGCTCCACGCTGATTCTACATACTTCGAACGTATGAGCCGGTATAGGATCACGATATAACTCCATGTTCAATTCTGCCTATGAGATTGATGACATCCAGCGCGCCACTTTCTGTATCCAGCATTGATTCAGGCGTGACGTATCCTAACCCCCGAACGGGACGTTTCATCCACTGAGTTGCTTTATCTTTATCGCCATCGAATAAATCTACAGCACAATCCATGACACGTACGAATCGGGCAATACGCTGACTTTCATCTGCTGTGAATTTACCTTTATTTGAGCGTCGTCTTGAATAGTTGCGCATTTGGATACCCGTGATTCGTAGAATATCTCTCTTAGCAAACATTGACCAATCTTGTATTTTTTCAACTACAGTTATAGGTAGCCCTTCATTTAATACTGCATTTAAATGTGGCCCATTGCTTGAAGGGAAACCAACTGCTCTCCAAAGTGGGTTGCTTTGTGTTTTATGGTTTGGTGTAAATACTCTCATAAGCACCTCGTTAGTCATTTGTCACTTTTATGATAGACAAATGACCTAGGGAGGTCAAATAGTAATCATGCTAAATGCAGTTTCGGAATAACCAATTTATTTATGAGTATCAAATATTCTGTTGATCTGGTTAACTTGACTAGGTCTGAGAGCTGTAGATAATGACTTTAGGTTTAAAAATGAGGTCTTGCTGATGGAAAAAATCAATATCTACGAAGCTAAGACACATCTGTCCAAACTGCTAAACAGTGTGGCAACAACCGGGGAGCCATTCCTTATTGCGCGCAACGGTAAAGTTATAGCCAACCAACGAAGCTGAATCAGAAATGTATGGACATTCTCACCAATTTTGATAATCAGGTCTTTTTCAGTGCAGCCAGCATTTGGGAAGTGGCTATCAAATATGATCTTGGGAAGATAGACATTGAGCCGCATGTTCTACGCAAAGAATTACTGGATAATGATTTTAAAGAACTACCGATAAAAAGGTGAACATACAGTTAACGTATTGACCTTGCCTGATAAGATGCACAAAGATCCATTTGATAGAATTCTGGTCTCACAGATTAAATTGGAAAAAATGATTTTCATTACGGCAGATGAAAAAATCATCAAATTAGTCATTTTTTTATGACAAATGACTAATGCGGTCAAATAACAGTCATGCACTAAATCTCACGATACAAATGCAGTCTTGGAATAACCAACTCCAATGGCTTAGCTTTGGGTTTATAACGATGCACTATTGCATCGGCATCATAATCAGGTAATTCGCCGATCTTTGGTGGGTTTCCGCCATAGTTAACATAAAACGCATTAATGGAAGAGGGCAGGCATATTGCACTTTCACTTGCTTTTGCTGCTCTGTATACCAGATCCGTGCAATACTATTTGGTAAGAGCAGCAAGAAATAAAGGAGATTGTTACCAAGGTTTCGGTAACAATCTCATGCAATATTATAGCCCTAAAAATTCAATATGCTGAATTAATCCCTCACCAGATAGACGTTTACCTTTTTCTTCATGTAATGTTAACACTAGAGGCCCAGCCTTTAAATCAACCTCAGTTGTCCGATATACAACCGGCCCGTAGTTTGAACCTGATTTATACCTGTCATCTTTCAAGTTGCTTCTTTGTTGGCTGCACTCACTCACCCCGGTCACATAGTTATCTATGCTCCCGGGGATTCGCTCCCTTGCCGTCGCGATGCATCTTGAAATCCATTGGGTATATAAGGTGTTAAAACTTTTTCGGTAAAGAATTTGATATTTTGATCGAAAATAGTGCTGTTTGATTGTTCTAGCTTCATTTGAATTGCCGAATCAAAATTGAATGAAGCTGACATATAGGCATAATACATTCGTAAACGATACCGTCCTGCCGATTTAACCTGTAAGGTAATTTGAGTCGGGCCACGCTCATACGTTTGTGGTTCTGTTGCTGAAAGATAATTATAGCTACCTTTTCTAGATGACCTACCACCATTCAAAAATACATCGCCGAGAAAAATATTATTGTAGTTATGGTCGATAAATAAATTATCTGTGTCATTTGGATCTAAACAAACACGCGAAGATTTTCGTTGTGCGCCAAAAGTTAAATGGGATTGAATATTAGTATAGTCACTTGTCCAATATATCATTGAGCGCTTTGCCTGTGTCTCTGGCTCATAAAAATCTTCACTGTTATAGTTATTAAGAGCGGCAATTAGAATATCGTTAAACATAATATCTGCTTGTTCGGCTATTGCTTTGCTGTATTTTTGAAGATCATAAAGTGAATAACCCCATTCCGATCCATTAACCAAGGTATCTCTTAATGTAAAAAAGTATAATAAACAGGAAAGGGCACAAATGCTGGATAAGAGAGGAATACTGTTTTTCTTCGCTGTATTAATACTGAGAATACACAAGCGACGCATATCCGCTATCGCGATTTCATTACGAACTACAATTAATTGTCTTGCTTCATCTGTGGGATTCTTTTGATAAGATGAGATGGCATCTTGTAAACTTTCCGCATCTTTTCTTACGGCTTGATACTCTGCTTCTAACCATTCACTGGTATATTTAATTAATGTATCTTGAATAATTCCAATGACATCGACTTCTTTAGGTTCTGTCAATTTTTTGTACGTCAGTTTTAATAAAATACTTAATACACTGGATACAACACTTTGTGGAGACACAGAATCTGACTGATTAAAATTTTTCTTTTTAATCATATCTAACGCTTCTAAAGTCAAAAGGTGTAATTTAATATAGTAGGCTAAATAAGATATCAAAATCGTAGGATGCAATTCCTAGCGCAGAATTAACACAGTTTAAAATAAATAAGGCGAGAAAATATTTCCCGCCTTAATTTAGTGTTTCAAGTAATACAAAAACCTTTTAATTATCTATCAACAAGAAAGGTGCTATGCCGATAATTTTTTCTGTTATGAGATTATGATGTAGATTTACCGCAATAATAGAATAAATAATTGCTCCATCCGGCGTGAGAGTCTCCGATCGTTTAGAACGTGAAATAATCACCGTTGGTTGTAGTTTGGGTTCATAACCACCGCCAAGACCGGTATCATGTACTGATTTCATATTTATTCTGTTCAATTCTTCACGACAGGCAACAAAGGTTATTTCATCATATTTTGCCATCCTTTCGTTGGTTTTCAGCAGCGTAAAAATATCGGACAATTTTTTACGATTCTCCGCTTCAGGGCTGACTAATAGTGCGTCATATTTATTGATATTTGTACTGTCTGTCCTATTTTTCCATATTGCCGCTTTCACTTCCTCATCAGGCATTTTCTCATAATATTTGATACCGTAATTTCTTACCCTGCCATGATTAACTGTATTGGCTTCTACTCCAGTGGCTAGCAGATAATTTTCAATATCATTGGTAGCCATATTCTGAATATCGTTCACGGTAAACGTCTTATCACCTATTCTTACATTAGCCAGACTTGCTGTGTTGCCTGCTTTAATTGTTGCATAAGGTTGTACAGTCAAGCCGCTATTACCCAATGTAACATCAAAGGGAGAATTCAATGGACTTTCCGGTGATTCCAATAATGTTTGACCGTGAGGACCAAGAAATTGAATCGTTTTTCCCGCGGGGACTTGCGTCATTGCACTATCAGAGAAAAAATATCCATGTGAACTCAGCATTAATCTATTCGCCGGTTCATTAGGTACTGTCCATAATTCGAATGCTCCGCCAAGCTCAATTTTTTGTGGTTCAAGTTGAGGATATTCTTTTTGTAAAAGCTCAATTCTGAGTTGTGCTTTTCTTTTTCTAATATCCGCTGATCCAATATCTATATCCATCCCTGGTTTTTTATTCTCTTTTCGCCATTCCTTCACTCTATTACGGTAATCAGTAGCTGATTCACCGGGCATTTTTTCAGGTTTTCCACTTCCCACACCCATGACATTACGGTGTGATTCATTGGTGCTTATTCTAGTACTTGTTAATGGGATTTGACTATCGCCTTTGCCATAATAAGGTTGAATAACATACTCGCTTTCACCTTTGAATATGGCATATTCTGCTCTGAATCTATTTTCAGTCAATAAGGCAGAATTGTTTTCTAATAAATAGCCGGAATTACTGAAATCAAATAACGTATTTTTATCATTGGAGTAATATTTTGTTCCCACAATGCGTGATTCTTCCAGCAAAGAAAAACCGCCACTGACTTTTTGATCAATTATTTTATTATCGATAGAAGTAAACCATGTTGGGTAACGATTATAATAGATATGTAGCATCTCATGATATAAAGCGATAGCAGGTTCACGGGAACGCCATGGCTCCTCGACAAGTTTTTCTTCTGTGCCAATCAGGTGATTCTCTGGGTCAAAGGCAATACTGCTACCGGCGCTATTACGAGCATAAAATTGACCCTCTTTTTCGCGTACAATGGCATCCATCGTCGGTGGTTGTATATTTAAACCCTGTTTTTCAAGCTCCTGAATAACGATATTTCCGGAAGGAATTTCACTTATTTCATCTAGTACGTGAGTGACTTGATTAATAAATAGATCATTACCTGTTATTGTGATCCCGATAGGGGGAATATCTACACGGTTACTCTCTATGGATGTATATTGTATAGTTTTTTGGATATTACCCGAAGAATATTTTGGCATCGGTGTGACAGGTATTTCTTCAATAGCTAGGGCAATTTTATTGATTGCTGATTCATTAGGTAATTGATTTCCAACAGGATATATTTCCTTCAATAGATAAGGCAGTTCGGTTTTGATGGCATTAATCTTTTCAGCCGAAATACTTAGATTGTTTTGTAATGGTAAGGTGACTTCACGTATCCAGGCTTGTTGGATATTCACTATCTCTGTGTTGAGTAGGGCTTGTTTATCTCCAAGTTTTAGGGATTTTTCCAAGAAATGGCTTAATGTGTCAGTAATATCTGATAGTTTATCGATATCATACTTTTCATGACTTTTGAATGCGGTATTGATATGAATAAATGCATCTAATATTTTATCGTTATTAATATTACTGCGTGCTGCTTCAAGTTCATGATCTATTTTTTTACTCTGCTCCAGGATAAAAAATTTATTAGATACATCGGTATGAGTAATCCAATGGCCATTTTTATCTAATTTCACCGCAGACCAGTAACTAAATTGTTTCGGATAAGCCGGGTTGGCTACGCGCCAAGTGTGGTTTGCTTCATCCCATTTGACTTGATAATTAGCACCAGATTCCTTTATATAGTAATTCTGTTTAATTGCTGTTTCCACATTAGCAGGGCGTATTGAATAGATCCCTTTATATATTCCCTCATTTGCATGAGGGACCATTTCGTCGAGTGAAATATTGCTGACTTTCCATTCATTTTTAAGTTTACCAATCCCTCTGGTGCTTTTGCTAAAAATATCGGCGAAACTTTTCTCAAGTTTAATGCTATTTTTTATCACACCTACTGCGCTTACAACTCCTCGGTAAGTTAAGGTCAGTGTTGATCTAATCGGTAAAGGCTCGATTAAATCAATTAATCCGCCGAGCAGAATGCGAGAAGATTGGCGTAAAGTGATTACGCCATGCTCTGGTAATGTTCTGATAACCGCTGTAATTAAAGCTCTTCCGGTTAGACCGGCTTGTCTGAGGCGCAATGTGGTCTGTGTGACTTTTGCGGCCATTGATTCAGTCAATGACATACCTAGGGTAGCAATAACTAACAGCACATTTGCTGTATCAAAGACAATGGAGCCAATATCCTCTCCAGTTAATTTATATTCACTATCGGTTGTTGCTTTATAGATAACATTATAGAAAGGAATAAAAATGGTTGCCGCGATATGCCAACCAGAGGTAATATCCAGCGCCTGTTTACTTTTTATTGTAATATCGTTTAAGCCTTGCTGTATTATCGTTGAGGTAACAGAAAGTAAGTTTTCATCTTTATAGAAATTAAATGTAGGTGAACCCGTGAAGCTAATTCCGACATTCATTCCTGAAGTTATACCGTAATAATCATTCCAAAATGCGTCGTAAGAATGTTTATATCGGTTTGTTTCTGAGAAGCCGCTGAAGGTTTTGGCCCGTACATAGCCAATCGGGAAAAGTCTTTTTCCTGTAGGAATCATTCTATTTGCCATTAATATCCCCATGCCTATCTCTATTTTTTGCTCAATTAAAAATAGTGCATTGGGTCTAGACATAGCATGTAAGGTGAGTTGGCTATCAACTTGTTGTTGGGAATATTTTTTTGCTTTCACGCCTCCTTGTATTGTTGAGACAACCAACCAATTACCCTGATACATTTTTATCATGGCGACATTTCCCATTCCGTGTTCGACTGAATAGAGAAAGGCTTCTTCTGGTGGATTAACAATCTCTTCGGCAGTTAATTGCGCAGCCGGAGATGAAAGTATTAACTTACTGAGTGAAATGGATTCATAATGACTGTATTTGTTTTTATAAACATTAAATTGCTCATTAAAATTATATTGTGAATCAAATTTATCTCTCTTTTTGAAATCAATAAAAGAAAAATATCCTGCTGGCTTTATGTTGCTTTTATTGAAAGGATTAAGTTTTTGCTTGTCATTTTCAAATAATTTTATTGTTTCTAATGTAGAGTACTTAAATGCTTGTTCCTCATTGGCATTCTCTTTTCTCATTCGATAAATAATTGCGGCTGTTAAAATAATACAGCCTTCCATTTCAATATGTTTTGATTCTTGAGAAAGAACATGATCAGTATCATAGTGAATATTATGTTTTTTAAATAATAATTCAGCCTGCTCTTGGGAAAAAATGATATCACGATAATCACCATGACCTTGAATCATTTTTCCGATTTTAGGGGCAATCTGATATAATAGGGCACCTAATGAAGATAAGATTAATAAATGATACTTAGCAGCTTGTAGAGTTTGCAGTTCAAAAATATCTTTCTGACTATACTCGGTACGATGTTGTTTTTTTAATGCTATCTCTTCTTTGGCTAGTAGCGCTAATAGTATGTCATCTCCAATGCTGATACTTTGATTTGTTTCTGGATGAATAATCGGAATACCTGGATTAATATTATTAGCGGAAATTAAACTATTCACCTTTTCAATGCCTTTTTTATAGGATTTGAAAAGATCTTCTTTATCTTTGATTCGTTGATTATAATCTGATTTTTCTTTATCACTTAACGTTACATTGCCATCTGACATAAAAGTTAGCAATGCATCTGAATAGAGCTCATCATCGATTTCTCCGGTAGAGAATGCCTGACGATATATTTTCAGTAAAGGTTCTTCCGCGTTGATACCCAGTTCCTGCCATATATCGATTTTAGTTTGATCTGAATCGATTTTATTTTTATTTATGCTTGCTAATTTTTCATTAATTTCTATTTTTGATATTAAAATATTGATTGCTGTATCGATATCAGGACTATTATATTTTTTTATGAAAAAAAGGTTGAATATATTGTTAATGTTATGCAGTAACTCAGAGTATTTTATTTCGGAATATTCATTGAAAACGGCGTTCACAGCTTGTTTTAAAGTTTGTTGTAATTTAGTTGAGTATTTATTATAAGAAAATAAATTTTCTATGATATATAGACTCACTTTTTTAATATCAGAGGTTATCCAGGTTGGATAGTCTTGATTACATTTTAATAGGTAAATAAAAGTATTATCATTATTTTTATCATTTTTCGTATTATATTTAAAATACTCTCCATTGACCACAGTATATTCATTTTCTTTTGATTGATAGGCGTCATTTTTATTTTCGATATCATATTCAAAGTTTGACATATAATCCTCTAGGTTGATTAAATTTATTATTTATTTAGCTATATAGCTACCGTATCCATCTGATTTATAGAAATGATTGCTCATATAAAAATATTATTTTTTGATTTTAAAGTCACAATCGTAAGGCAGGGTAATTATAGTTAATATCGGTTAATATCAAATACTAATTAATAACATTGTAAAATTATTAATTAGTATAACTATATATAAATATTTATTTATAGTTTTTTATAATATGGTTAAATATAAGACAATGTATCCGTTGAGGAGTGGGCTGATAAGGTCTCTGTGGTTAATACGGGATATTTATTAAAAATACTCTATAGCGAGTAGTAAACAGTAGAAATAGTAAATTTTTGTAAAGAAGTGGAAAGGGAAATGTTATCACTGTGAGGGGATAATGATAATGGTTCAATATAGTGACACCCCGTATCGAACAGAACGAAATGTAAGATTGAAACAAACTACAGCGATTAAGCTGTAGTTTGACTCAGAAAGGGTTCAATTAAGGGAAATCAGGCCGTAGGGCGGGCGACAATATTACGCGTTTCCATTCTGACTTCATCAATACGAACATCAATAATATCGTTCAATTGGTAAGCGATTTCACCTTTGATAATCACTGTACCGGTCTCTTGGCTACATTGCAGCTCATCACGCACGGCATGTAGGAATGGTGCCGGTATAAAGGCCACTGCACCGTTATCGACCAGCCGGACACGTAAACCACCACGGGTGATATCAATGACTTCTGCGGTAAATCGTTGTTCTGTTCCTGCGTGTGGTTGCAGGAAGCGGGCATACAGCCAATCTCCTACATCACGTTCAGCCATACGATTCAGTCTGCGACGTTCAGCCAGTTGCAAACAGCTTTCTTCTGAGGGTTGTTCCACATCCGTTTTTTGAATAATCGCTTTCAGTAAACGATGGTTAATCATGTCGCTGTATTTACGGATCGGTGATGTCCAGGTGGCGTAAGCATCAAAACCGAGACCAAAATGAGGGCCGGGTTCAGGTTTAATTTCTGCGAAAGTCTGGAAACGACGAATGCGACTATCAAGGAATTGTGTTGGCTGTTTATCCAATTCACGGCGTAATTTGCAGAAGCCGTTTAAGGTTAACAATTCTTCTGTGTTAGCATCGACACCATTTTCTTTCAGTAATTCAACCACTTGTTCAATTTGCAGTGGCTCAAAACCCATATGAACATTGTAAATACCAAAACCTAACTTATCGCGTAGTATCTTTGCGGCACACAGGTTAGAAGTGATCATTGCTTCTTCAACAATACGGTTAGCTGTGCGGCGTTGTTCTACTACGATATCCAATACGTAACCATTATCATCGAGGATGAAGCGATAATCAGGACGATCTTTGAAAATAAGCGCATTTTGGTGGCGCCATTGGTTACGGCGATCACTCATTTCCTTCAGGAGTGTGATTTGAGTCTTAATCGCTTCGGAAGCGGGTTCCCAAGTCCCGGTTTTTTCCAGCCAGTCAGAAACTTCGTCGTAAACCAATTTAGCTTTTGATTCAACCCAAGTAGAGAAAAACGCAATATCATCACCCAGTTGACCATCTTCCAGAATAGAAACTTGACAAACCAATGCCGGACGGCGGACGTTAGGGCGCAGAGAGCATAAATTCTCTGACAGATCGCGTGGCAACATGGGGATATTAAAACCCGGCAGGTAGTTAGTGAAAGCACGTTGATGGGCGATTTGATCCAGTTCGCTGTCAGCCGCAATATAAGCGGTTGGATCAGCAATGGCGATACTGAGTTTCAGGCTACCGTCATCTTGCTTAGCAATATGCAAAGCATCGTCCATATCTTCCGTGGTTGCACTGTCAATAGTGACAAAATCCAGCGATGTTAAGTCAATGCGCTCAAGATCGCCATCGTTCATCTGGCAATCGGCAGTCATAGTGGGAGCATCACGTTCCAGGTTATGGCGAGTGAGTGTTACCCACCAAGGGGCGTAGTGATTGTCGCCTTCAGTGATATAGCCGGTAATTTCTGCATGAAAACCACGGCTGCCTTTCAATGGATGATGACGCATTTCAGCGACGGCCCAATCACCATGTTGAAATGGATGAGTGACCTGATTGGTCGGCCGGCAAGGGATAGTATCTTTTAGCAGTGGGTGATCAGGAATGATCCATAAACGGTTATCATTTTCTTTTTTCTGAATACGGCCAACGAAGCGACTTAAAAATGGCTCGATCAATGTTTCTGGCTCGGCGATCTCTCTTTCTTTATCAGTATGAATAGCGGCAGTCACTCGATCGCCATGCATAACTTTTTTCATGTGTGGGGGAGGAATAAAATAACTTTTTTGCCCATCGACTTCTAAGAATCCGAATCCTTTTTCGGTACCTTTGACCAAACCTTCTACTCGAAGTGTCTGGGAGTGAAGTTGCTGTTTTAGCTGTGCAAGCAGCGGGTTGTTTTGAAACATAATATCCGCGGAGAAAGTTGAGGGTTATTATCAGATAGTTTTTTAGAATAACAGTTTTACGCGAATTGATGGTGTCGAGCAAGCAACATCTGCACAATAGCGTAAAACAGTATGGAAATTAC
>NZ_JAJAFZ010000077.1:0-17938 GCF_025384895.1 Photorhabdus kayaii | reverse complement strand
GGTATACGCTGCAATTAGAATAATTCTCACGTTAGACTCCATCTTATAAAGAATAAATATAAATATTTATCACTCTATTATTCTTATAAACAAAAATGCTTATAAACATCTTGCTCATATAAACAAAAATGTTTATATTTATTTTCAAGTTAAACAAACAGGAGGAGGCAGTGAAGCAAAGCGAGTTTCGCCGGTGGCTTAAAGCTCAAGGAGCTGAATTTAAAGATGGGACTAACCACTTGAAAGTTTTCTTGAACGGTAAGCAAACCACGATGCCAAGGCACCCTAGTAAAGAAATCCCAGAACCGCTGAGGAAGTTAATATTAAAACAGCTAGGCATCAAATGACAGACCGGCCCCAAGGGGCTGGTTACTCGCATAAATTCACTGAGTAAAAATATGCGATACCCAGTAAAATTCGAACATGACGAAACAGGTTGGGCTGTGATGTTCCCAGATATCCCAGAAGCCTTAACAGGCGGAGATACCAGAGAAGAAGCATTAGCTATGGCGCGGGATGCTCTGGTTACTGCGTTCGATTTCTACTTTGAAGACCGACGCGAAATACCAACACCGTCGACTGAAGGTGAAGCTTTTGTCGAAGTACCAGCCAGTATAGCGGCTAAGGTTTTACTGCTGAATACGATGCTTCAAACAAGAACAAGCAACGCAGAACTTGCGCGGTTATTGGGAACCCGACCGCAAGAAATTCAACGTATAGTGTCATTAGGCCATAGCACTAAAATTGACACCATCGCGAATGCGTTAAATGCCTTGGGCAAACATCTGGAACTTGTTGCCATCTAAACATCACCATCAAATAATCTTAAACCTTGCTACAGCAAGGTTTAAGTAAATAACTAAATTTAAATTACAGCTTCATTACCATTTATTTAGATAACCAAGTGATTGTTTGATACCAATATTTATCTATTTCAACTTTATTATTAAAACATAACTCAATGATTGGCACACACTATTTTTTACATCGAACCTACTATTATTAATATTATCTTCAATAGGAAATCTAATTTTTATATTACTGAACCATTTTTACCTAGGTCTCCAGAATACCCTCGCCGATAAATTCTTCCGTTTTTCTATCAAACTATACATTGTTTAACTTTAATCCCATAATTCACCTCATAAGAATTTTTTAATGCTACGTTCTGATCAGCCGCTGCTAATTACGCACCACATTAAATTAATATTAAGAAGAAAAATAAGCGCACCATAAATAGCGCGCTTCAAGGAGGTGTTTACTGCTATTTTACAAAATTGTCGATCATTATCATCGATAGTAAATCATTTATATTAAAATTTATGACTTATTTACCGCCGCAAATGTTTCAGCAATACGTGCAACATTATGATGGTTGACGCCCGCCATACAGACTCGACCATTACCGACCAGATAAACAGCAAATTCTTGGCGCAAGCGATCCACCTGTTTCTCGCTAAAACCGGTATAGCTGAACATCCCGCGTTGCTTCAGAAAATACTCAAAGTTTTTCTCTGGTAATGCGGTTTTCAAAGCATCCACCAGCACCGTACGCATTTCCAAAATACGCAAGCGCATATGTTCAACTTCTGTCAACCATTGTGCCTTCAAAGCAGGATCAGTCAGTACTTTAGCCACAACCTGCGCCCCAAAACTCGGTGGGCTAGAATAGACGCGACGCACACCCGCTTTCAACTGCCCCAATACCCGCTCTTTGGTCTGTTCATCATCACAAATGACAGACAAGCCACCCACGCGCTCACCATACATAGAAAATATCTTGGAGAAAGAGTTACTGACCAGACAAGGCAAACCAGCGTTCGCCATTGCACGAATAGCATAAGCATCTTTTTCCATACCATCCCCAAGCCCCTGATAAGCAATATCAAGGAATGGCAATAATTCTCTCTCTTTAACAATCTGAACAACTTGATCCCATTGCTCATAGGTTAGATCCGATCCGGTTGGGTTATGGCAACAAGGGTGCATTACAATAATGCTTTTTGCCGGCAATTTCCTGAATGTTTCCAGCATTTCATTGAATTTTACCCCTTTGGTCTTCGTATCAAAATAAGGGTAATAGTTCACCTTAATACCCGCCCCCGCGAAAATAGCCGCGTGGTTTTCCCAAGTTGGATCACTGCACCACACTTCTGAATCAGGGAAATAGCGATGCAAAAAATCAGCACCAATTTTAAGGGCGCCAGAACCGCCTAATGATTGAATCGTTGCCACCATCCTCTGTTTCAACACCGGATGATCTTTACCAAATAGCAGTTCCTGAACCGCAAGACGATAGGATTCCAATCCTTCCATTGGCAGATAAAGAGAGGCCGTTTGTGATAACGCCCTAAGTTGTTCTTCCGCGGTAGCCACCGCCTGCAATTGCGGAGTCACTCCCTGCTCATCGTAATAAAGCCCGATGCTCAGATTAATTTTTTCCGCACGAGGATCTTTTTTAAATTCTTCAGCCAGCGAAAGAATCGGATCACCAGCATAAGCATCAACATTCTGGAACATCAGGCTCTACTCCTTATCAGTCAGTTATTTAATAAACAATACACCCGTCATCTTTCAAGTTGCCTCTTTGTTGGCTGCACTCACTCACCCCGGTCACATCGTTATCTATGCTCCCGGGGATTCGCTCCCTTGCCGTCGCGATCCATCTTGAAATCCATAGGGTATATAACCTACAACATTATTCGTCCAAGTATTCCATGACCACTCTGGGGGTAAGTTTAGTCACCAGCTCATAAGTAATGATACCGGTACATTCAGCAACCCGCTCCACCGGCAGCACATCTCCCCAGAGGACCGCTTCATCACCCACTTTATCTGTCGCATCTGGCCCCAAATCAACAGAGATCATATCCATTGAAACACGGCCAGCAATCGGCACTTCACGGCCATTAATATGTATTGGCGTTCCTGAAGGCGCACTGCGCGGATAACCATCACCATAACCGATAGCCACAACGCCAAGACAAGTATCACGTTCACTGACCCAGGTCCCACCATAGCCAACCGACTCGCCAGCTTTATGCTTACGAACAGCAATTAAGCTCGACTTTAAGGTCATTGCTGGGATCAAGTTAAAATCCGTGGCCGTTTTATCAGACAATGGCGATACACCATACATCATCAGCCCAGGACGCACCCAATCTTGATGGACTTCCGGCCACAACAGGATACCTCCTGATGCATCAATAGATTTTTCTCCCGGCTTGTCAGCACAAAAAGCCTGAAAACAAGCTATCTGCTGGCGAGTTGTGTTTACTGTTGGCTCATCAGCCCGGCCAAAATGGCTGACAATATTGACGGGCTGCTGTACATTTTTACAACGACTTAGCCGTTGATAAAATTCTTCCGCATCTTCCGGCCTGACACCTAAGCGATGCATCCCGCTATCCAGTTTCATCCATACTTTTACCGGATGAGATAACTTAGCCTGTTCCAGTGCTTCCAACTGTTCAACACTGTGAACCACAGTTTCAATATGGTTATCAACCAGTACTAGCAGGTCAGCCGCATCAAAGCATCCTTCCAGTAACAGGATCGGTTTGACGATACCACCATGACGCAACGTCAATGCTTCACCAATTCGCGCTACACCGAAACAATCGGCGTCGTCCAGCGTATGTGCTGTCTCCAGTAAACCGTGGCCATAAGCGTTTGCTTTCACAACTGCAATCAAATTGCTTTTAGGAGCAAGCTCCCTTACCCGTTGCAAGTTATGTCGCAGAGCGCGGCGGTCAATAACTGCGGTTGCCGCTTTCATTCTATTCCTTAAATTTATTATTCTTTGGTAGTTAATACTTATTCGTCGTCATAACTTGGCCCGGCATAGTTATCAAACCGCGACCACTGACCATTAAACGTGAGGCGAACTGTACCGATTGGGCCGTTACGCTGCTTACCAAGAATGATTTCAGCCACACCTTTCATGTCGCTATTCTCATGGTAAACCTCGTCACGATAGATAAACATAATGAGGTCGGCATCCTGCTCAATAGAGCCGGATTCACGTAAGTCAGAGTTAACCGGGCGCTTATCTGCCCGCTGTTCAAGGCTACGGTTGAGCTGAGAAAGTGCAACCACCGGCACTTGAAGCTCTTTAGCCAAGGCTTTTAATGAACGGGAAATCTCCGCAATTTCCAAAGTACGATTATCGGATAAGGCCGGAACCCGCATTAATTGCAGGTAGTCGATCATGATCAGGCTCAATCCACCATTTTCGCGGAAGACGCGCCGAGCCCGGGAACGGACTTCGGTAGGTGTCAGGCCAGACGAATCATCAATATACATATTGCGTTTTTCCAGCAATATCCCCATCGTACTGGAGATCCGCGCCCAATCTTCATCATCAAGCTGACCAGTTCGGATACGGGTTTGATCCACCCGTGAAAGGGATGCCAGCATACGCATCATGATCTGGTTGCCGGGCATCTCAAGACTAAAAATCAAAACCGGCTTGTCCTGCATCATGGCTGCGTTTTCACACAAGTTCATGGCAAAAGTGGTTTTACCCATCGAAGGACGCGCAGCCACAATGATCAAGTCTGATTTTTGTAAGCCTGCGGTTTTCTTATCCAGATCCTGATAACCGGTTGAAACACCGGTTACACCATCATGAGGGCGTTGATAGAGTTGCTCAATCCGCTCGACGGTTTCTTCAAGGATCTGTTCTATTCCTTTCGGCCCTTCATCTTTACTGGCACGATTTTCAGCGATCTGGAACACCCGCGATTCGGCTAGATCCAATAATTCTTCACTGCTCCTGCCTTGAGGATCATAACCCGCATCGGCAATTTCGTTTGCAACGGCGATCATCTCGCGGACAACAGCACGTTCACGGACAATATCCGCATAAGCATTAATGTTAGCCGCGCTTGGCGTATTTTTAGATAATTCGGCCAGATAAGCAAAACCCCCTACATTATTCAGCTCCCCACTCTGCTCAAGGGATTCCGATAATGTAATCAGGTCGATTGGGTTGCCCATCTCCAGCAACCGCTGCATTTCAGCAAAAATGCGCCGATGTGGACGGCTGAAAAAATCATTGCTAGTAACACGTTCGGAAACATTATCCCAACGTTCGTTATCTAACATTAAACCACCTAACACAGACTGCTCTGCTTCCAAAGAGTGTGGCGGAAGTTTCAGCCCTTCCATTTGGCGATCTTTTGGTTCAGCCATTTTGTTGTGAGTTGATTTTTTTCCCGCCATGAATCCCGCAATAATCTACTGATAAATCTGCAACAGCACATGAGTATACGCTATGAAGTGCCTTGAGTAATTACATATAGTTTGTAATTATTTCTAGCACACTAAAACCTGTTCACAATGAGTTCAACTACTACGTGCACACATTTCCCTTACATTGATGAGGTTGAGTCATGGCAAAACATATCAAATTTTCCTCTATTGGCGGCCCCGAGGTCCTGCAATATTGTGAATTCACCCCCAGAGCTCCTGCGGACGATGAAGTACAAGTAGAAAATAGAGCGATTGGAATCAATTACATCGACACTTATATTCGTAGCGGGCTATACCCACCGGCACAATTACCAAGCGGCCTAGGCACTGAGGCCTCGGGCGTAGTGACCAAAGTAGGTTCCGCTGTGACTACCATAAAAGTGGGTGACCGTGTAGTTTATGCGCAATCAACTTTAGGCGCTTACAGTGAAGTGCACAATGTCGCGGAAAACAAAGTCGCTGTTCTGCCGGATACCATCTCCTTCGAACAAGCTGCTGCTTCTTTCCTAAAAGGGCTGACAGTCTACTATCTTCTACGCCGTACCTACAAAATCCAGTCAGGCGAACCCTTTTTATTTCATGCCGCCGCGGGTGGCGTTGGGCTAATTGCCTGCCAATGGGCAAAAGCTTTGGGTGCAAAACTGATTGGAACAGTCGGCTCTGATGAGAAAGCACAACGCGCTAAAGATGCCGGTGCATGGCAGGTTATTAACTATAACCGTGAAAATATTGTCGAACGAATTTATGAAATCACCAACGGTGAAAAAGTCGGTGTAGTTTATGATTCTGTTGGTAAATCGACCTGGCTGAACTCGCTGGATTGTCTGAAACGCCACGGGTTAATGGTTAGCTTTGGCAATGCATCCGGGCCAGTTACCGGTGTCGATTTGGGGATTTTAAATCAGAAAGGCTCACTGTTCGTTACCCGCCCTTCTATCGCTGGCTATATTTCAACACGCGAAGAGTTGGATGAGGCGAGCAAAGAATTATTTGATCTGATTGCCAGCGGCAAAATTAATGTGGATGTACCAGAAAATCAAAGGTTCCCGCTAAGTGAAGCGACAAGGGCACATCAGATTCTGGAAAGTCGGGCAACGCAAGGATCAAGTTTACTGATCCCTTAACGGTAAGATGAGCGGGTTATTAACCAAACCAACAAGTCTAATACCTCATTATGCCGCTATTGCCTGCACGAATAACCTTAGACCGGGGGGCAATGCTGGCTGAATATATGAAAGATAAAACAATACCCCTCTTGGTAGGGGTATCACATCTCAGACAATCCACCAACAACATATTTGAAATAAAAATCAAACTAAAAAAGAGCATCTAAACTTTCATCAGAGTAAGGTTTTTTTAATGAAACAGGAAGAAATTGTGGTGGTGTATTACAAATCGTATTGAGCTCATTGCCCCAGATAGGCATTTCGCGTGCTTCCCCGCCAACCATGCTATCCCCTGAAAGGTTTTCTTTACAATAAATATCACCTTGAGCATCAACCCCAACCATATATATATCGTTTGGTTTAACAGGCTCTAGCTTACCCACTCCATTAATTTCAAAAAATGCTTTAGTAAGAAATAAAGAACCGCTAGCTCCCCATAATTTAGTCGGCTCATTATTATCCCTTCCAATCCAAGAAAGCACTACTTTTTCTCCGTCAATACCAGTAAACCAACTATCGCGCAAGCCACTGGAAGATCCCGTTTTCCCTGCAAGAGCATATTTTCTAAATCCAACCCCTAATCTTTTTGATGTGCCTGAGCGAACAGACTCCTGCATAGCATAAAGCGTGAGCCAGGCAGCTTCTTCTGGAACGACTTGTTCTGGAGTCTCGGTTCTATGGTAAATTTCTTTCCCATATCTGTCTTGAATTGAAATTAATGTGTAAACACCCGTATGCTTTCCAAGATTAGATATCGTCTGAATTCCTTCAACAAGTTCTACTGGCGCCATATCAAGTGTGCCTAACAGCATAGATGGAACCATTACTATCCTATCAGAAGGAATTCCTATTGATTTTAGTGTTTCTGCGACATTATCAATTCCTACAGACATCCCCAAATTTACTGTAGCTACATTAATAGAATGAGCAAGAGCATCCAAAAGCATTACTCTCCCTCTGTACGTTCTTGTAGGATTTTTTGGTGACCACGAGTTTTTTTCACCAATATCTATACTGAGAGGTTCATCCTCAATCCAAGTATTTAAATTAAAACGGTAAGGAGAAATTAGCGCAGAAAGGTAGACTGCCGGCTTAATCAGTGAACCGACTTGTCTTTTAGTATCTAAAGCTCTGTTGAACCCGTTATAGTCTACATTTCTATCTCCCACAACAGCCAATAATTCCCCCGACTTTCTATCAACAACTAAAATTGCAGATTGCAAATCTTTTAAACCTGTTTTCTTATCTAACATTGGCATGGTTTTTTTTACTGCATTTTCTGCATCTTCTTGTGACACAGGCTCAAAAGTGGAAAACACTCTTGCTCCGGATAAATCATTGAGGGCAATATTTTTATTATTCCTAATCTCTTTTTTTAACATGCTAATGAAAGAAGGATGTTTAGTGAAAACGGAACCTTTTTCCTGAACATTGAGACCTTCTTTCATTGAAGATAAGTAATCATCTTTGTTAATCACTCCACTTTCTGCTGACAACTTTAAAACGAGATTACGCCTTTCCATAGCTACTGTCGGTTTAGTCCACGGGTTATACAATGAAGCTCCTTTGGCCATCCCTATTAATAATGCTTGCTGCTCTAAAGATATTTCATTGATTGGCCTACCAAAGTAATAAACGCTAGCAAGTGGAAACCCATAAATCCCGAACGAACCGTTCTGTCCCAGATAAATTTCATTCAGATAAAGCTCAAGAATTTTATTCTTGTTAAACTTAAACTCCAAGACCAAAGACATAATAGCCTCACTCAACTTACGGCTAATTGTCCTATCCCGGGACAAGAACATATTTTTCACAACTTGCTGTGTTATCGTACTGCCGCCCTGAATTCTCTTTCCAGCTTTGATGTTTTTGTACAAGGCTCTGGCTATAGAATAAGGATTAAGACCATGGTGATTATAAAACTCTCGATCCTCTGTGGAAATCAACATATTAATCATATCATTAGGGAAGTTTTTCAATGGCATAAATATCCGTTGCTCATCACCGGGTGAATATATAACTTCCACTAACCTAGGTTCAACGAGGATGTTATTAACAGCCAATCCTAGATCTAAATTCATTATCTTTTTAATTCCATTTTTGTCAAACTCAACTTCCACTTTAACTGACTTAGATAAATGGTCTGGATAGGAGAACTCCCGTAAGTAAATAAAAACCTTATCTCCATCTTCATGAAAATCACCAGGACTTTTTATCGAGTCAACCTGATGGTATCTGGCTCCATTTAATATCTTTATTACATTTTCTTTGTTTTTATACTCCCCTAGCTTTAACGTGTAAGTCTTGCCATAAACCTGAGCTGGCATATCCCAGAATCCATTATTCATTCTCTCATTTATCATGGTATCGATTCTTTCTGCCAAGTTATATATGTAGAGAGATGCAAAACAAAACACTACAAATAAAACGGCTAATATAATCTTAAAAAGGAAACTTACTTTTCTCTTTTTATTTTTTTTCTTCTTTCTTCTTCCTAAAGGTTCAGTTACATTAATTTCTTTCATATAAACCAACTCGTAATGTATACTCAAAGGCAACTTCAATGTTACGTCTTAATACTCTCGGTTACTGCATATCAATCCACTTGAGGAAATCATTAATCGCTAAAGCATAGCTTTAATATTATTTTAAAGATAATAACCAATTACACTCTAATAAGATAAAACTCAATGTTAAAAATTTTCATAATGCGCAGGTTTCAGCATTCAACGAATAAGATGGAACAGGTTACCTAATACAATCACTATTAATCAATCTTGTTATTAATATAACTAAAATAAATCGTATTTATACCCGTCATCTTTCAAGCTGCCTCTCCACGAAAAAAATATTTTCAACAACGAAATGACTATATAAAGCCTGTAGCATTCACACCAAAATGCTCATGACAAAAAACCAGGTGTTTGACATATCTTCACTATAATAGATTTTAACTCATGCAGAACTTTATCATGTTTGCTCCCTACTCTTGTGCCTATTTCGAGTTCATAGGGTGGCATGCTAACGGGGCATGGGAATATTTGCAGCGATGTGTTCTTCTCCATTGCTCGTGCTGCATGTGATGGCACCGTAGTGATTAAATCAGTCTCAATCAGCAAAAATGGCACTGCCGCAAAATGTGTGGTAGAAACCTTGACACTACGTTTATAGCCAACAGCATTTAATGCTTCATCTACAACACCTACGAACCCACCTGAGGAAACTAATAAATGAGGGCGTTGTGCGTAATCAGCCACCGTCACCGGCACCAAAGTATTTTTGTCGGCTATGCACAAGTAATTCCCCTCTCCTAAACGGTGACTTTTAATTAAGTGAGATGATAAACCACCAGCGGTGATAGCAAGGTCAATTTGATGACGCATCAACATATCCTGAGCCAAGCCACTATGAGTTTGTCGAAAAATAATATGCAAACCAGGAAGATACTCGTCAACTTCTTTCAGTATTTTTTGTCCTAAAGCAATTTCACTGTCATCTGATAAACCTACAGTCACCGTACGGCCCTTTATCTCTTTTCCAGCAGTGGTTAAAGCTAGTGCCTGTCGGCATTGCGTCAGTGCCTCTTCAACGAGAGGAGCTAACTCATTAGCTCGAACTGTAGGACGTAGCCCGCGTCCCGTCCGTTCGAACAGCGGGTCAGAGTATATGCGTCTTAAACGCCCAAGGGCTGCGCTTACGGCTGGTTGCGTTAATCCGAGCCGAATAGCAGCACGACTCGCCCCACCTTCCTCGATCAAAGCCTCAAATACCCTGAGCAAATTGAGGTCAATACTCTCAATATCAATACAATTCATAACAGATAGCCATTTTCAAATATTGATTGATATTAGACGTATCTATACTATTACACAATCAGAAACATCTTGAGAAGAAAGAAACACCTATGAGCAAAACGTCAAAAGGCGCTAGCCGCGTTATCCAGACGAACAAAAGCATCACACGATAGCAAAATCCCTATATTTTCTTGAAAAACAAGTCATATGGACAAAAACATTATGAAATATATCGTTATTCTATTTATATTCAGATCATGTCCAGTTAACGCGATGAAGCAGTATACTTTAAACTGTCAAGGCCGTAGTGAAATGACTATCATGCATACAAACTATAGGATAACGACTTTGAAGTGGGATGATGATTTTATTGTATCACCATCCCCCACCAAACTATTTAACAAGAACAGAAAGAAACTTGTATATCAGTTTATGAATGGAGATATGATGATTGTAGATTATGAAAGTGAAAAACATTATTTTATTTACAATAAAAAAAAGCGGTTGAATGTCACAAAGGGCCAGATAAAAACGTTTTCCCTGTTATTTTAGGTATATACCCTATGGATTTCAAGATGGATCGCGACGGCAAGGAAGTGAATCCCCGGGAGCATAGATAACGATGTGACCGGGGTGAGCGAGTGCAGCCAACAAAGAGGCAACTTGAAAGATGACGGGTATAACACATTAGTTTTTACTAAAACGTATATATTCAGGATGGGAATATGTTTAAATTATCCAGATTAGCATTTATAACGATGCTATCATTATTACTCACCAACTGTAACAATCACAACAACATAATTAACGGAAAATCATATTCCTTACAAGGCGAATGCAGGAAGAATACAGTGATGATTTCGAAAATAAGTTACTGGTGCTTTATGACGATAATATCATATACTTTAATCTAAATAGCAGTTCGATAAAATAAAGCCACTTAGATAAATAGAATTTATGATTATTTGATCATTTTTGGCGTAAAGGAAGAACAAGTGAAAACAATTTATTTTTATAAGTCATATCCGGCAGTTTTTGGCTATGAGGAATAAACCAGGAAATGGAATAGACGTGCCGTGTTTGAATTTCGAGAGTTTCAGAACTAAACGTTTTCTAAAGTTCAAATAAAATAAATTGACTTAATAATTTTATAATAGACATTTGGTTTTTTTATGAAAGATATCACCTTTTTTACATGGAAAGTCCAGTTTGCGGCTACATTTTTACTGTTTCTCCATGCTCCATTAATTCAAGCTGAAGAAGCTCTAGCTACTCCACAAGTGGACTCACAAGCTTGGATCTTAATGGACTACAACAGTGGAAAAGTTTTGGCAGAAGGTAATGCGGATGAAAAGATAGATCCGGCGAGCCTAACTAAACTCATGACCAGTTATATTGTAGGACAAGCGATTAAGTTAGGTACGATTCATCTGACCGATACTGTAACCATTGATAAAAATGCTTGGGCTACAGGCAATCCTGTTCTACGCGGGTCTTCTGTCATGTTTCTTAAACCTGGAGATAGGGTTTCAGTGGAAGACCTTAACAAAGGGATTGTTATTCAATCCGGTAATGACGCCTGTGTTGCATTAGCTGATTATATAGCTGGCAGTCAGGGCGCGTTCATAAGTCTTATGAACAGCTATGGACAAAAAATGGAGCTCAACAATACAACATTTAAAACAGTGCATGGTTTAGATGCTCCTGGGCAATTTAGTACAGCACGAGACATGGCATTGTTAGCTCGTTCCCTCATTCATGATGTCCCGGATGAATATGCAATTCATAAAGAGAAAGAGTTCACATTTAATAAGATTCGTCAATACAATCGTAACCGGTTGTTATGGAACAGCAACCTCAATATAGATGGCATGAAAACCGGAACTACCTCTGGCGCCGGTTATAACTTAGTTGCATCAGCAACCTTAGGTGATATGCGCTTAATTTCTGTTATTCTAGGAGCAAAGACGGATTTTGCTCGTTTCCAGGAATCAGAAAAACTTCTGACATGGGGATTTCGCTTCTTTGAAACAGTGACACCTATTAAATCTGAAGATACTTTTATCACTCAACGTATATGGTTTGGAAATAAAAAAGAAGTCAAACTCAATGCAGGTAAACAAAATTCGATTACCATACCTCGTGACCAACTTAAAAAATTAAAAACCAGCTATATTCTTAATGTTCCTCAGATTACTGCCCCAATAAAGAAAGACCAAGTAGTCGGCACCATAATTTTTAAGATTGGCAGTAAGACCATCGAGGAAAGACCACTTATTGTAATGGAAACGATTGAAGAAGGTGGATTCATTAGCCGTATGTGGGATTTCGTCTTGATAAAAATATATCAATGGTCTGGCATTTGCTTTTCTTGCTCCATAAATAGCTAATGTGTGGTAGATTCACATAATAATACAACGAAAAAAATAATTGGTATCTTAGCTAACCTAAAAATAGATTAAAGCACGGCAAAAAATCACGCAGTATCCATAAATATTTTAGTGCTCAATTCTCATATATAACTATACCCGTCATCTTTCAAGTTGCCTCTTTGTTGGCTGCACTCACTCACCCCGGTCACATAGTTATCTATGCTCCCGGAGATTCGCTCCCTTGCCGCCGCGATCCATCTTGAAATCCATAGGGTATATACCTGTAACCGTAAAATGAGCGGATATTACATCCGCTCAGTCACCATAGCTAACGCCTGCTCCACAACAGAAATATCTGCGCCCGGTTTATGTGCATTCTCACTAAGATGACGACGCCACTGGCGTGCTCCCGGAATCCCTTGAAAAATACCTAAAATATGACGGGTAATATGCCCTAAATATGTTCCTTTTGATAGTTCCTGCTCTATATAAGGATAAAGTGCTTTGACCACCGCAACGATATCAACTACCGGCATTGAAGCATCAAATAATTCATGATCAACCTGTGCCAGAATAGACGGGTTCTGATAAGCCTCACGCCCAATCATAATGCCATCTACATGTTGTAAATGCTGTTTCGCTTCTTCCAGCGATTTAATACCGCCATTAATAGCAATCGTTAATTGAGGGAAATCCTTTTTCAATTGATAAACTCGTGGGTAATCCAGCGGTGGAATCTCACGGTTCTCTTTTGGGCTCAAGCCAGAAAGCCAAGCTTTACGGGCATGAATGGTAAATATATTGCAGCCACTGCGTTGCACAACAACATCAATAAAATCACATAGGAATTGGTAACTGTCCTGTTCATCAATACCGATACGGGTTTTAACTGTCACTGGCACATTTACCACATCCTGCATGGCTTTAACGCAATCAGCGACCAGTTCAGCTTCCCCCATCAGACAAGCACCAAAACGACCATTTTGCACCCGATCAGAGGGACAACCGACGTTTAGATTAATTTCATCATAGCCACGTTCCTGAGCAATCTTCGCACAATGCGCCAACGCCTGCGGATCACTGCCACCCAGTTGTAATGCTATCGGATGTTCTTGTTCGCTGTATGCCAGATAATCGCCTTTACCATGAATAATCGCCCCGGTCGTCACCATTTCGGTATATAACAGCGTTTGCTGACTTAATAAACGATGGAAATAACGGCAGTGACGATCTGTCCAGTCGAGCATCGGGGCAACGGAGAAACGGTTAGGGCTATATTTACGCGCTATTCCCTTTGTTTCCCTGCTTACTGTGCATTCTTTGATTTCTTTATTTTCGTGCATTTTAATACATTTTAGGCTATTTTCGGTTTGTCGGTACACCATCCAGTACACCACACTCAATGGTGTACTGGCATCCGAGAGGTGAATAATGGCCTATTATAACATATTAAAACGTCCTCGCGCCGATGGCGTTATTAGGTATCGTTGTACAGTAGGAATAAGGGAAGGCGGAAAACATATCCATCGTGAGACAAAAACTTTCGGTGTAGCGAGCCGCATAAATTGAAAAAGCGCGTCATTTAAATTGATAAAATTTTCGCGCCGCGCTTTTTATCAAAATATGTGATTTATTTAGCCCCTTTTATAGTCAATAATTGACTGCATTTCACTCATTTTTTTCTACATTCCTACAAACACTCATTTTGAACGTTAATTGATCTAAAAAAGGCCGCTTAAGCGACCTATACAGATGGAAACACTGTAAGTCAGCGTGAGGTTTTCCGCACACTCACACATAGAGCTAATTTTGATAAATACAATTTATTCTATGTGCGGCGACGGAATTTACATGTCAAAGATCGGTTATATCCGGGTGTCAACAAATGACCAAAACAGCGACTTACAAAAAAATGCGTTGATGAGTATAAATTGCGAACAAATTTTTGAGGATAAATTAAGTGGAAAAACAACTAACAGACCCGGTTTAAAGCGGGCTTTAAGGCAGCTTAAAAAAGGGGATACTTTAGTTGTTTGGAAACTGGATAGACTGGGACGTAGTGTAAAACATTTGGTCGATTTAGTTTCTAATCTAAACGAGCGAGGTATTCACTTTCAGAGTCTGACTGACAGTATTGATACCGGTACAGCTATGGGGAGATTCTTCTTTCACGTCATGAGTGCACTGGCAGAAATGGAGCGGGAATTAATCGTTGAAAGAACGAATGCAGGATTAATAGCGGCTCGTGCCCAAGGGAGGATTGGAGGCAGACCAGTAGCATTGTCATTTGCTGAACAACAACAAGCTGCTAGATTGCTGGTAAAAGGTCACACACGTAAACAGCTATCGCTGATTTACGATGTTTCCCTCTCTACTATTTATAAATATTTACCAATAGAGAAAATCAGACAAGAACAGCTAAAATAAATCACATATTTTGATAAAAAGCGCGGCGCGAAAATTTTATCAATTTAAATGACGCGCTTTTTCAATTTACGCGGCTCGCTACAATCGTACTTTAGCGATATCCTTATCATGTTTATTCGTTTGTTGAGTTTTTTTCTGAAAACTATGTAATACGTAAATAGCTTCATCAAATTTAGTAACATACATAATGCGATAAATACCTGTACTGTCTCTTAGTCGTATTTCTTTTACACCAGAACCGATGTCAGAAAAGGGTTTCCAGTCTTCAGGATCTATTCCACGCTGTATTCTGTGAAGCTGATAGCCTGCGTCTTTACGTGTGTCTATAGGAAAGGCTAATAAGTCTTCATGAGAAGAACCAATCCAAGCAATTTCTTTCTCTGTACCGCTCCTAATTTTCGTCATAGTTTTCCTTCCTTATTTAATTGTATGCAATGTTGAAATCATGTGTAATGGGCGAAGTTCAATTATCAATCGATAAGAAAGGACGTTATAAATGTATAGCGTTTTGAATGCGTGCGTATGTTACTATTAGCGTTAGCCATAGCATTAGCTCCAATAATGTTGTGGTTAGAAACCCGATTAGTGGTGAGACACTACCAAGCTCCGTTGTTTTTGAAACTCTTTGAATATACACTGGTATATACAGTAGCATTAAACCATAGGGTATATACCTTGTCAATACAAAATAAAAGATCTCCTCAATTTCCTATGAGGTTAACAGAGGAATTTCGTCTCCAGCTTGAAGCAGAAATGAAGAAAGATGGTGATACGTCTTTGGCAACATGGATAAAACGAATTTTGCGCAAAGAGCTGCTAGCACGTGGTATTGAACCGAAAGGTTGAATCATTTTGAAATACCAAGAGGCACCCATTCTAAGTGCCTCCTATTTTAAATTGTTAATATATGTGCTTTAACCCACCGTAATCTGAACAGGTTTCCCTATACGGATTAACATATTAACCAATGCGTCAATGGTGAATTTATTTACTTTTTTATTCACAACGTCAGATACTCTTGGACGAGAAATGTGTAACACCTCTGCTACTTCAGCTTGTTTCATTTTTTCATCCACAATCCATAAAGTAATTTCTTCCATTAACCGTTCTTTAATTTGCAGTGTATTTTCTATTTCTTGTAAAGAGGTTGTATGAAGCTGCTGAGCCTCTTGCTCAGTAAAACCTAATTCAGAAAATATATTATGTCCGGCTGGAGTTACCCTACGAATTTCAGTGTCAATTTTAGTGGTCATTTAATATTTCCCCGATGCTGGATAACTGCGTTGTATCGCACTTTAGCGATATCCTTGTCCTGCTTATCTGTTTGTTTAGTTTTCTTCTGAAAACTATGTAATACGTAAAATAGCTTCATCAAATTTAACAGCATACATAATGCGATAAATACCTGTACTGTCTCTTAGCCGCATTTCTTTTACATCAGAACCGATGCCAAAAAAGGTTTCCAGTCTTCAGGATCTATTCCATACTGTATTCTATGAAACTGATAGCCTGCGTCTTTACGTGCGATCTGTAAGGAAAGGCTAACAAATCTTCACAAGAAGGGCCAATACAGACAATTTCTTTCTCTAGTACCGCTCCTGATTTTTATTATAGCTTCCTTCCTTATTTGATTGTATAAAATTTTATACCAATGCGAACAAAATTGCAAATGAAGAATTGAAGGAATTTGAAGCCTAGCGAGGAGAAAATGTGCGATAAGTATGTTTCAGGCCACTGACAAGCCTCTCTATTTCAAACGAAACCCTATGTTGCCCAAGCCATACGCAGGCACTATAAATGGTTTATGTCACAACAGCATGAAAGAACCGCGTGTCTAAGGCAAAGGCTGATCCAATCCAAGCATTGCAAGAGTGCTCAACCAAATACTGGCGAATGAAGAGCCCAAAGTTGTTATTAATCTACGGTTTCTGACATGGAGAAGCTTGGTCGCGATTTGAAACTGTCTTCTCTCAAACATTATGTTGAGGCGACTGGCAGTAAGTTGTGTCTCGATATCGAGTTGCCCTACAAGTACGTATTACAGATTCAAAGGAAAAATGGGTAATATTGGATAAACTACAGTCATATCTATGACGGTTAGTTATGTAAAAACTTTTCAATAGATGAAACGCAATTACCGCTTCATTTATTGCGCGAGTGAGGGAAATTTATCGTGCGCGGCATCAATTTGGATAACGTAATTTTACGTCAATAACTTCGGCTATTGACTGAATATTAATTTTATCAGCATATCGACCTGAATTTTTATTCGGCGTCAGCCTACGTACTCTAATTTGCCAGCCAGTAGTTGCCTTGGGCAAGTCAATACGGTGCGAACGCTCATAAGTTGATGTTGTTTTTCCGTCAAATGCAGCATTAATTACTTCTTTAAATCCCGCACCATCAGTGCTTAAACCTATTGCATATTCAATACGATAGCCCGTCGTGTCTCCGTTATCGCGTTGTTGCAATAATTGAGGAACAGAAAACCGGACACGCACGGCTGAGAGTTGTGTATTACTAATAGAGCGTATCCACGGCTGATCACTCTTAAGCTCCATTCCGATATTAATTTCATTATCAACACTCGGCATTCCCTTGATATATTCTTGATGCTGACTACCTGGCCGGAATTCCCATGTGACGCCCTCAAAATTTCTTGAGCCGTCAGCATTTCCTATCGGCGTTCCATCCAAAAATATTTTTGTATCATCTAAGTCGCTTGCTATCTCACCATTACTAACTGCAAGTAATATTTTTGCTGTTGACGTAGACAATAAGTTGTCTGGTGACTCAACAGGCGTATGCCCTTTGCCGCCACCGCCCTTTCGCCCTTGAATTAATTGAGCCATATTCCACCCATAAAAAAAGCCGCGTTAGCGACCCTACTTAAATTAATTAAATATTGTTATTGCTGATCTTC
>NZ_JAJAFZ010000076.1:0-19093 GCF_025384895.1 Photorhabdus kayaii | reverse complement strand
TGCTATGCTCCCGGGGATTCACTCCCTTGCCGTCGCGATGCATCTTGAAATCCATAGGGTATAAAACCCATTGATTTTTATCTGGAATATTACCCTATTCCACGTTTTACCACAAAGAAATAAAAATAAAATACCCCTATGCAATGGGTTATAAAAAGTTGAATATTGATACTTTTACCAGAGCATAATATCAAAATTTATATTATAAAAATGGAGAGTAAAAATGACTATTTCGCTTAAAGATCAAAGAATAAATCTCGCACTCAGCTTTATCAGTGGTGCAGGAAGTATAATAACTGAAAAACCAGAGCCGACTAAGGTTGCAGAAGATATTCAAACATCATTGGAAAAGAGCAGAGTGACAGCCAACAGATTTTCTATTATTTGGGGGCCTGCCATTTTTCGCGTTGATAACGGAAAAAACACCAAGGATAATAAGGACGACCACGTTTTATTCATTGTAAAAAATCGCAATATTCCCCATGATTATCGCATCGTTATCCGAGGATCATGGTCTGATGTTAACTGGCAAGTTGAAAATTTTGCTGTACATGAAACAGTAAACTGGTCACTTTGGGATCAAAATATCCCTGAAGAATTTAAAGATGCTAAGATCTCTTATGGAACCCATGTAGCATTAAACTATATTGTTAATCAAGTAAAAAGCAACAATATTCCTGGTTATGGAGAATCACTCATTGAGGCAATTAATAAAATTGCTTCGGAAAAAGGTATACATAATATTACCATCACCGGGCACAGTTTGGGTGGTATTCTCGCCTCTACCCTTGGATTGTATTTAAAACGCTTATACCTTAATAAAGGGAATAATAATATTCGTATTCATGTTTGCTCTTTTGCCAACCCAAATACCGGTAATGATATTTTTTCATCTTATATTAAATCTGTTTTTAATGGCACCTCAACAACCCACTATAAAAGCCACTTTTTAAGGATATATAATCGTAAAGATGTTATTTCCCTCATCTGGAACCTGGATGGATTAGAAAAAATTCCAACTATCTATGAACCATTAATTAAATTAGATGAGAAATTAATTAACAGATTTAAAAAGATTGTTCTTCTCGTACAAGATAAGGGTTACACTAAACTCACGCCAGATTTACCTTTTACAGCACCTATTGCAGAACTGGACCTCAATAAACAAGTTGTTTTCCAACATATTAAATCCTATGCCAATCAATATGGCATGAATTTAGTGGAAGTTAATGACGGCACTCAACCACCTATTGATGATATTGTGGTTATTAATAGTAATCTATCTCAAGATATTGTCGCTTATTTCTTATCGATACCTCTGCCTGAGGATAACATTGACATTGCATAAATCGATTACACTTTTTCTCTATTTTATCTAAAATCAATGGAGCTTTTATTATAAAAGCTCCATTAAACAAAATTGACTTAAATATAATAATAAAATAACCGCCATATATGATTAAAATATCAATGATTTACAATCATTCCAAATAATACTATTCACAGAGATAATTAAAAAGTTATTTACCTATTACCAACATTGAATAATGGAGATAATCCTAAAGGATAGCAATAATATTTAACCGCAATTATTCAATATATAATTTAAAACATTTACTTTTAATTTAAAAATAAATAATTTATATTCTAGCATAAAATAAAAAATCCACATATATATTTGACAGATTTAAAAGTTATTATTAACTTTAAGTTAAATTATGTTTTATCCAATATAGGAAGAGTAAAAGAATTAAATCTTGATATTTATACCCTATTGATTTCAAGATGCATCGCGACGGCAAGGGAGTGAATCCCCGGGAGCATAGCAAACTATGCGACCGGGGTGAGCGAGTGCAGCCAACAAAGAGGCAACTTGAAAGATGACGGGTATAAACAGATAGCTCGCATTAATACTTACTACATGAACAAATAGGGAGTAAAAATGACTATTTCTCGTGAAGTTCAAAAAACAAATCTTGCTCTAAGCTTCATTATTAACTCTGGAGGTATAAAAACTAGCAAACCAGAACCGGGCATTGTTTCGGAAAATATCCAAAAATCATTGGAAAGCAGTAAAGCAACAGCAAATAAATTCACTATCATTTGGGGACCCGCGGTGTTTCGTGTTGGTGACGTTGGTAGGAAAAAAAGCGTTATAGATAAAAAAGACGATCATGTTTTATTCATTGTGCAAAATCGCCATGATCCAAATGACTATCGCGTTGTTATTCGGGGATCATGGTCCGATATTAACTGGCTTAATGAAGATATTATTGTCTGTGAAACTCAAGATTGGGCACGATGGGATTCAAGATCACCTGAAAATGCTAAGATAGCCTATGGAACCGACATGGCATTAGGCTATATTATTAATCAAATGAAAAGCAATAATTCTCCGGGTTATGGAGAATCTCTCACTGATGCGATTGATAAAATCGCCTTAAAAGAAGGAATACAAAACATTACTATTACAGGACACAGTTTGGGAGGTGTACTATCTTCTACCATTGGCTTATATATAAAGAGACGATATCTTGATAAAGGAAATAATAATATTCGGATTAATGTTTGTGCTTTTGCAGGACCAACTGCTGGTAACGATGTTTTCGCATCCTACTCTGAATCTATTTTCAATGACATATCAGTAGCCGGTTATAAAAGTAATTTTCTCAGAATTCATAATAGCATGGATGTGGTTCCCCTAGCCTGGCATATAAAAGGTTTGGAGGAAGTTAAAGCTATCTATCCAGTGTTAACTGTAACAATTAATGCTCTTATCCTCTCTGTCTTTAATAAGAATTATACTCAAATTTTCCCAGATTTCCCTATTCATTCACAGATTCCAATATCACCAATAGTGTTGTTTGATGATTTACTGGTTAATATTGGCAATCAACATATTCATGCCTATGCCAAAGAGTATGATATGAGTTTTATCACCATTGATGATAATTCAAATATACCGACTGATTACGATATTGTTGTAGTTAATGATAGCCTATCCGAAAGTATTGTCGATCTCTTCAAATTTCTAACCAAAGATAAAATCAATATTACATAATCTTATTATGTATAATATAAGTGGAGCCTTTATTAAAGGTTCCATTCATTTCAACAAATGATAATTAAATAGCGCAAATAAATTATTTTTCTTATCTATCACTAATTACAGCCATTTACTATCACTCATTTTTGTAGATACCAATATATACCCGTCATCTTTCAAGTCGCCTCTTTGTTGGCTGCACTCGCTCACCCCGGTCGCATAGTTTGCTATGCTCCCGGGGATTCACTCCCTTGCCGTCGCGATGCATCTTGAAATCCATAGGGTATAAATTATTTTCCATAGATAATAGATATCACAATTATCACTCTAAATAGCTAATCTAACCTTATAAAAGCATGGTGTAATTTTTATCGCTTATTTTAAAGTTCATAATAGATAATTTATTTTGTTAAATAAAATAACTTCAAAAAATTATATACTCTCATTTAACAGATTTAAAGATTATTATTAACTTTGATTCTGTTGTTTAAATAAAAACCCAAAGTATTGATGTTTACGCTAACACATCAGATCAGCATTCATTATATTAAAAATTGGAAACAAAAATGACAATTTCTCTTGAAGATCAAAAAATAAATCTCGCGTTAGGCTTTATTATTAACTCAGGGAGTATAATAACCTATCAACCAGAACCGGCTATCGTTTCAGAAAATATTCAAAAATCATTAGCAAGTAGTAAAGCGACAGCAAATAGATTCTCTATCATTTGGGGACCTGCTGTTTTTCGTGTCGGGAGTGTTAATAATAAAACAAGCGTTACCGATAAAAAAGATGATCACGTTTTATTCATTGTCAAAGATCTCAACAATCCAAACGATTATCGAATCGTTATTCGTGGTTCATGGTCCGCTGTTAACTGGTTTGATGAGAATTTCAATGTAGGCACAACTGTAGACTGGTCAATTTGGGATCCAAAAGCCCCCAAAGATGCTAAAATTTCAAAGGGAACTCATATAACTTTAAACTATATTATCAATCAAATTAAAAGCAATAACCCTGCTGGTTATGGAAAATCATTGATTGAGGTAATTGATAAAATTGCTCTGGAAGAAGGCGTACATAATATTACTCTTACAGGGCACAGTTTAGGCGGTGTGATGGCCTCGACGCTTGGCCTGTATTTAAAGAGACGTTATATTGATAAAGGAAATAATAATATTCGTATTCATGTTTCCTCCTTTGCTGCCCCAACTGCCGGTAACGACGTTTTTGTATCCTATAGTGAATCTGTTTTTAATGGAACATTACTATCTAGCTATGAAAGTCATTTTCTCCGGGTCCATAATCGTAAAGATATCGTTACCCTAGCCTGGAGTGTAAAAGGATTAGAAGAGATTAAAGCTCTTTATCCAATATCAACTTTAATCGTTAACGGTTTTATTTCAGTCGTGAAGGATAAGAATTACACTCAAATTACGCCAGATTTACCTTTTACCGCACCTGATTTAAAACCTTCTACAGGTTTAATTGAAAAAATCGTACTTCAGCATATTGATGCTTATCCAAAAGAGTACGGCATGAGTTTTATTGTAGTTAATGATCGTGCTAATCCACCAACTGGTTATGATATTGTTGTCATTAACGATGGTCAATCTCGCAATATTAGAGAACTTTTCTCATCTATTATTCAAGATGAAGATAATATCCGATAGTTTTATCGTATTACCTCTTGCTTTAATTTAAACCAAATGGAACCTTGATTAAAGGTTCCATTTTATAACTTCATAATCTTCAACATTACTAATGAATCATCCCTCTGCCAAAATCATTCATAATAACCATTATCACATCAATTAAAATTATTTTGACAAAGATATCACGTCGTGGTAGTAAAATTCATTATCATCTGATTTTTTGTAAAATAAAGCATCACAAAAGGAAACCAAAATGGAACCCAAGAAGCTAGAAACCAGAAGATTAATATTACATCCTTTAGAAAGTAAGGATTATATACAAATTCAAAATATCTTTCCTCAGTGGGAAATTGTTCGCTATCTGACAGCAAATACCCCGTGGCCCTACCCAGATGATGGTGCTATGAAATATATAAATAATATCGCCCTACCATCAATGGCAAAAGGAAATGCATGGTTTTGGACTATAAGAAAGAAGGATGAGCCATCAATAATAATAGGAATGATATCACTATATGATTAAGAAAATAATAATAGAGGTTTCTGGCTAGATCCACAATGGCATGGAAACGGATTTATGACCGAAGAGGTCCAAGTAGTTACCGATTTTTGGTTTAATACCCTAAATCGAAACGTACTCAGAGCACCTAAATCCAGCGACAATATTGCCTCAAAGAAAATATCAATTAAAAGTGGTATGCGATTAATAAGATTAGAAAATAGAGACTTTGTTAGCGGAAAAATGCCCTCGGAAACATGGGAAATAACTCGCGACGAGTGGAATAAAAATAATTCTCAAAAAGAGTAACGGTCTTACATGTTCATGGGCATGCTTTTGTCTAAGCACTTCCCAAGTTCATTCTTCATAACAAAGAAGAGCAAAATAAAATAATAGCCCTAATGGAAATAGGTTTTAAGTTGCTCTTAATCATCTGTCACACCAAAGAAATTACATGCGTTATATCAGCAGATGTCTTTAACTTTCTTATCGCCTCAAACAGCATTGTCGCTTCTTCATATTCTTTACGCAAATAACCAAGCCACTGTTTAATCCGAGCAACATGATATTGCCCGGTATCACCCTGCTTTTCCAACCGGATATATTTTTGCAATAGTTGAACAACGTCCTGCCAGCACATTTTTGGTTCGTTATATTTTACCACTCGGCTCAAATTAGGAACGTGAAGCGCACCCCGCCCAATCATGACCGCATCGCAGCCTGTCACACTCTGGCAATTCTGCGCACTTTGCCAATCCCAAATTTCACCGTTAGCGATAACCGGAATAGAGAGACGTTGACGAATTTCACCAATCGCTTGCCAGTTAATACGCTCCGCTCGGTAACCATCCTCTTTGGTTCGCCCATGAACTGTCATTTCCGTCGCACCCGCCTGTTGTACCGCATCGGCAATTTCAAATTGCCGATCACCGCTATCCCAACCCAAGCGAACCTTAACCGTCACAGGCAAATGAGCAGGTACCGCTTCACGTATCGCTTTCGCTCCCTGATAAATCAGTTCAGGATCTTTTAGCAACGTTGCTCCGCCACCGCTACCATTGACCGTTTTTGACGGGCAACCGCAATTTAAATCAACCCCATAGGATCCTAATTCAATCGCTCGTGCCGCATTTTCCGCCAGCCACTGTGGATATTGACCCAAAAGCTGAATCCGTACCAATGTGCCGGATGGTGTCCGGCTTTGGTTACGTAATTCAGGACAAAGTCGATAAAAAGATTTTACCGGCAACAGGCTATCGACAACCCGTAAAAATTCCGTAATGCACAAATCGTACTCATTGATTTCACTCAGAAGTTCCCTAACCAAAGAGTCCAGCACACCTTCCATCGGAGCCAGTAAAACCCGCATCGATTAACCTCTGACGTTAGGCGATTTATGGGATACATCATGACTGCTGCTACGCTGACGCGAAGGCGCCCCAGAACGGCGATGGCTATTTTTCTGCCGATTATCGCCACGTGCCTGACGACCGTTTTGGATAGGTTCAGCCTTGATCGTTGGATCTGGCTCATAACCGGGAATTGCCATACGGGGAATCTCCCGTTTTAACAAACGCTCAATATCTTTCAACAGCTTATGCTCATCAACACAGACTAGAGAAAGTGCCTGCCCTGTTGCATCTGCTCGGCCAGTACGACCAATACGGTGGACATAATCTTCAGCGACATTAGGCAATTCAAAATTCACCACATAAGGCAGTTGATCAATGTCCAGACCACGGGCCGCAATATCTGTCGCTACCAGCACTCTGATCCGGCCATCTTTAAAATCAGCCAGTGCACGGGTTCTCGCCCCCTGACTTTTATTACCATGAATAGCCGAAGCCGTTACACCATCTTTATTTAACTGTTCTGCCAAACGGTTCGCGCCATGTTTGGTTCGGGTAAATACCAGAACTTGCTGCCAGTTACGGCTGCCGATCAAGAAAGAGAGCAGCTCACCTTTACGCTTTTTATCGACAAAGTGAACAAGCTGTTCAATCTGTTCAGAAGCAGAGTTACGACGTGCAACTTCAACACTGACGGGATCACGCAATAACTTACTGGCTAAGCTTTTGATATCGTCAGAGAAAGTCGCGGAAAACAGTAAATTTTGCCGTTTCGGTGGTAATTTATTCAGCACTCGACGAATATCATGAATAAACCCCATATCCAGCATCCGGTCAGCTTCATCCAATACCAAAATTTCTACCCGGGATAAATCAACCGCATTTTGATGTTCAAGATCCAGTAACCGCCCCGGTGTTGCGACTAAAATATCCACACCCCCACGCAATTTCATCATCTGAGGGTTAATACTGACACCGCCAAAAACAACCAGAGAGCGCAGTCTGAGGTATTTACTGTAGTCGCGGACATTTTCACCCACTTGAGCAGCCAATTCACGAGTTGGAGTCAGGATTAATGCTCTGACTGGCCGGCGCCCTTTCATCTGAATAGGGGAATCATTTAACCGGTGCAGCATGGGTAAGGTAAAACCTGCGGTTTTACCTGTGCCTGTTTGAGCACTCGCTAATAAATCTTTACCTGCTAATACAACAGGAATTGCCTGTTGTTGGATTGGTGTCGGCGCTGAATAACCCTGTTCTTCAACGGCACGCAAAATATCAGCACTTAAGCCAAGTGATTTGAAATTCATAAATAAGAAATGCTCCAGACTTCACCATTCCTGAACGCTATTCAGGGGCAGTTTTATGGGAAGAAAATCAGACGTGGTAAATACCACAAAGGAAAAAACACAACTGCAATGCTCCATATTTTAGCTATTATACCAGATATACTTTCTGATGATGCAACTAAAACAATAGCTATTTACCCGGTAATTTTCATGATCCATAACATTTTTATGCAATTTACATTGATTTACTATAAGTATAGAGTTAACTAATGATTGATATTTTGTTTAAGTCTTTTGATTATTTGCAACAGGATTCATGTCGATGTCAGTCAACAACACCCAAACCGCCAGAGGCGAACAAGCCAAACAACAGCTACTCGAAGCAGCCCTTGAAATTTTCGGTAAATCAGGACTGACCGGTGCAACGACGAGGGAAATTGCATTACATGCTCAACAAAACATTGCCGCCATAGCTTATTATTTTGGCTCTAAAGAGGGGCTTTATCAGGCAGTTGCCCAGCATATTACTGACACAATTAAGACTGAGTTCACGCATCTTTTTAAGGAAATTGATGATTTTTTTTCATCATCAGCCCCGTACTCAGCAGAAAATATATTGAGGATGATTCATGAAGGATTCCTTGGCATTAACCGCCTGATGATTGAAAAAGAGAGTATTAATATCAGCCGGATAATGGCCAGAGAACAACTTGCACCAACGGATGCTTATACCCTAATCCATAAGCAAGCACTTGTACCTCTTCACAGCAGATTAAATAAACTGATTGCCAGCTATATCGATGCCGATGAACATCAGCTTTCTACCATGCTACACACTCATGCTTTAATGGGAGAAGTTCTCACTTTCCGCATGGCGAGGGAAACGTTATTACGTCAGACAGGCTGGAATAATATCGGGCCCGAAGAATATAAATTGATTGATCAGATCCTTATCCAGCATATCGATTTATTACTGAATGGACTGAAAAAACATAATCTGAATAAATAAAATAACAGGGAATATCATGTACAACAAAAAACTCACTCTGGCAATATTGGTGACCGCAATTATTCTTAGTGCCATTTTAGGCAGTTACTATTATCAAGGTAAAAGTGATAAAACTTTGACCCTCTATGGCAATGTAGATATACGTACTGTTAATCTTAGTTTCCGGGTTGGTGGTAAACTCGCTAGTCTACAAGTTGATGAAGGCGACACCATTGCGGCCAATCAAGTCATCGGCCAACTGGATAATGGGCCATTTACTAACGCCCTCAATAAAGCAAAAGCCACTCGTGATAGCACTAAAGCACGTTTAGCCATGATGGAAGAGGGTTATCGCACGGAAGAAATTGCCCAAGTCCGTTCGGAAGTGGCACAACGCGAGGCTGCCTGGCATTTCGCTAATAGTTTCTTCAAACGCCAGCAAGGTTTGTGGCAAAGCAAAGTTATTTCGGCTAACGAATTAGATGATGCTAAAACGAATCACAATCAAGCATTAGCGGCTTTACAAGCCGCTAAAGATAAACTGAACCAGTTCGAAACCGGTTATCGTAAAGAAGAAATTGCAGAAGCTAAAGGCCAGCTTGCTCAAGCCGAAGCGGCTGTTGCTCAGGCTGAATTGGACTTACAAGATACTCAACTGACTTCCCCCTCATCCGGTACTATCCTGACCCGCGCCATTGAACCAGGCACTATGCTGTCAGCCGGCAATACGGTGTTTACCCTTTCTCTGACTGATCCGGTTTGGGTAAGAGCCTATATCGCTGAAAGCCATCTCGGACAGGCAACGCCAGGGCGTGAAATTTTACTTTATACCGACAGCCGCAAAGATAAACCTTATCACGGCAAAATTGGCTTTGTTTCACCCACCGCCGAATTTACACCAAAGAATGTAGAGACCCCCGATCTACGTACTGATCTAGTCTATCGGTTGCGCATTATTGTCACCGACCCGGATGATGCCCTGCGCCAAGGTATGCCAGTTACTCTGCATTTTTCCGATTCAGATAAATAAGGGGCTGTCATGAGCAGCTCCGCATATACGATAAGGTTAGAAAAAGTCGAAAAAACTTTTCCCGGCCTGAATAATCCTGCGGTATCCAGCCTGACCGCAGAGATCTACGGTGGCTCCATTACTGGGCTTGTAGGCCCGGATGGAGCAGGAAAAACGACACTGATACGCATGCTAGCGGGTTTACTGAAACCCGATAGCGGTTCTATTGAAATAATGGGGCTTGATCCGATAAAAGATGGCGTACAAGTGCGCTTTGAACTGGGCTATATGCCACAGAAATTTGGCCTGTATGAAGATTTAACCGTATTAGAAAACCTGAATCTGTATGCAGATCTGCGTGGCTTGCTGGGTGACGAGCGTAAAAAAATCTATGAACAACTACTTACGTTTACTGATCTGACCCGTTTTACCGGGCGACTGGCGGGCAAACTTTCAGGCGGCATGAAGCAAAAGCTGGGGCTTGCCTGTACTCTGCTTGGCAAACCCAAAGTTCTGCTGCTGGACGAACCCGGCGTTGGAGTTGACCCGATAGCCCGCCGCGAACTCTGGCGGATGGTTCACGAACTGGCAGATGATGGGATGTTAATCCTCTGGAGTACTTCTTATCTGGATGAAGCTGAGCGGTGTCGTGATGTCCTGCTACTTAATCAAGGAAAACTGCTCTACAGTGGACAACCACAAAAACTGACCCAAAAGATGTCCGGGCGTTCTTTTCTGCTTGGTGCCAAACAAGATTCCCGTAGAAAAATGTTGCAACATGCTCTTACCTTGCCACAAGTCACAGATGGTGTGATTCAGGGGAAATCTGTTCGTCTTATTCTCAAACCTGATGCCTCACCGCAAGAATTACTTAGCCAGCTTAAGCAACCTGATGCTGAAATCGTTAAAGCCGCTCCCCGCTTTGAAGATGCTTTTATCGATTTACTCGGTGGCGGTTCCACCCGCCATTCTGAACTAGCAAAGATCATGCCACGGATTGCTGCTAACCCGACAGAAACAGTCATTGAAGCGCAGGATTTAACCAAAAAATTTGGCGATTTTGCTGCCACTGACCATGTTGATTTTCAGGTGAAACGTGGAGAAATCTTTGGTCTGCTTGGCCCGAACGGTGCCGGTAAATCCACCACGTTTAAAATGATGTGCGGGCTCACGGTGCCGACTGGCGGTAAGGCGCTGGTATTGGGAATGGATCTGAAAACCAGCTCCGGGAAAGCCCGCCAACATTTAGGTTATATGGCGCAGAAATTTTCTCTGTATGGCAACCTGACAGTTGAACAGAACCTGAAATTCTTTTCCGGCATTTACGGCCTGCAAGGGCGCAAGCAAAAAGAAAAAATTGATGGCATGATCGACGCTTTCAATCTCAAATCTGTTTTACATCAAACCACCGACCAATTGCCTCTGGGATATAAGCAGCGTCTTGCCCTTTCCTGCGCACTGATGCATGAGCCAGATATTTTGTTCCTGGACGAGCCAACTTCGGGGGTTGATCCACAGATACGACGGGAATTCTGGCTACATATCAACGGCATGGTAGATAAAGGCGTTACCGTTATGGTGACCACCCACTTTATGGATGAAGCAGAATATTGTGACCGAATAGGGTTGGTATTCCGAGGTAAATTGATTGCCGCCGGAACGCCTGATGACTTGAAACAATGGGTTGCTACTGATGAAAACCCTGACCCATCAATGGAACAGGCATTTATTGATCTGGTCGTTAATTATGATGAGGAGCTACAATAATGAGTAGCCCAAAGCAACATGCTCCACAGCAAGCTGTCCGCTTCTCTTGGTGGCGATTGAAAGCACTTTGTGTAAAAGAGACAAAACAGATCTTACGTGATCCCACCAGCGGATTAATTTCTATTGCCATTCCATTGATTCTGCTGTTTATCTTTGGTTACGGTATTAATCTCGACGCCAGTACAGTCCGTGTTGGTATTCTGGTAGAACAACAAAGTGAAGATGCTCGTGAATTAATACAGGCTTTTGCCGGTTCTCCCTATATTGAACCCAAAATCAGCGATAATCGTCAGCAATTAATTAATATGATGCAATCAGGAGAAATACGTGGACTGATTGTCATTCCTGTTAATTTCGATGCGCAACTTGCCCGTCCTGATGGTAAAGCACAAATTCAAGTCATTACTGACGGCAGTGAACCCAATACAGCAAGTTTTGTACAAAGTTATGCTAAAGGAGTGTGGCAGATTTGGCTACAACAAAGAGGACAAGATCAGGGGAACGCTGTCAATCCGTTAATTGATATTCAGGTTCGTTATTGGTTCAATCCGGCAACAATTAGCCAGCATTTCATCATTCCCGGCGCAATAACCATTATCATCACCGTGGTTGGCGCCATTCTGACATCATTGGTGGTTGCCCGTGAATGGGAACGCGGTACGATGGAAGCTCTGCTTTCTACTCAAATTACCCGCACCGAATTACTGCTTTCTAAACTCTTGCCTTATCAAGTGCTTGGATCATTCTCTATGATGCTCTGTATGCTGGTGGCAGTATTTGTGCTGGATGTCCCCTACAGAGGCTCGTTATGGATATTGTCTGTAATCACTAGCCTCTACCTGGCTACGACCCTTGGTATCGGGCTTTTGATCTCTACGGTGACACGCAACCAATTTAATGCCGCAATGATAGCGCTGAATGTCGCTTTTCTGCCTGCGATTATGCTTTCCGGCTTCATCTTTGAAATAAATAGCATGCCTGCCTTTATTCAGGTAGTGACCTATTTCATCCCGGCTCGTTATTTTGTCAGTAGTTTGCATACTCTCTTTCTGGCTGGAAATATCAGTACGGTACTGGTGATAAATCTATTATTACTGATCGCCTCCGCTATTGTGTTTATTGGCCTGACAGCATGGAAAACCCAGCGGCGTCTGGATTAAGAAGGAATTAGCATGTTTTATCGTCTTTACACCCTGATTATTAAAGAATTGCAATCTCTACTCAGAGATCCGCAAACACGGGCTATCTTAGTTATGCCGGTTATCTTCCAGATGATCTTATTTCCTTTATCAGCAACCCTTGATGTGACTAATGCAACTATTGCTATTTTTGATGAAGACAAAGGCAAAGCCTCTATTGAGCTCACCCAACGGCTGGCAAAATCAAAAGCATTTCCTGATGTGCTATTGCTGAATCATTCACAAGAAATACAACCGGTAATCGATCACCAAAAGGCCCTATTACTGGTACGTTTCCCACAAGATTTCAGTGCTAAAATTGCCAGTCATGAACCGGTTTCCCTCCAAGTATTACTGGATGGACGCAATTCTAACAGCGCTCAAATTGCAGCGGGCTATATCCAAGAAATTGTCCTTAACTATCAACAGGAACTGATGGGTAATCTGCCGAAAGCCAATAATAGCGAGTTGGTGATCCGCAACTGGTATAACCCTAACTTGGATTATAAATGGTTTGTCGTGCCCTCTTTAGTGGCACTGATTACTACGGTTGGAATATTGACGGTCACGGCACTGTCAATTGTGCGCGAAAGGGAACAAGGAACACTGGATCAATTACTCGTTTCACCCATGACCACCTGGCAGATTTTCATTGGCAAAGCCGTTCCGGCGGTGATTGTCGCTACCTTTCAGGCCACTTTAGTGCTTGCCATTGGCATATTCTGCTATCAAATTCCCTTTTCTGGTTCACTAGCGCTGTTTTACTGCGCTATGCTGATCTACAGTTTATCGCTGGTGGGATTTGGCCTGTTAATCTCTGCCCTTTGCTACACTCAGCAACAGGCGTTTATTGGCGTATTTGTCTTTATCATGCCCGCTATCTTAATCTCCGGTTATATTTCTCCGGTTGAAAATATGTTCGGATGGTTACAAGACATCACCTGGATTAATCCTATCTGGCACTTTAACGACATCACTAAGCAAATTTATCTCAAAGATGCCGATTTCACGGTTATCTGGAGAAGTTTGTGGCCTCTTTTGGTCATTACTGCCACAACCGGTAATCTTGCCTATTGGTTATTTCGACGGAAAATTGCTTAACAAGAATGACCCTGCATTTTAGCTATGCTTAACGATGCAGGGCTTTTCTCAGAAGCCAATCAGTAAATTTAGCGACGATCGCCAAAAATACGCAATAACATCAAGAACATGTTGATAAAGTCTAGATACAGCGTCAGTGCGCCGACAATCGAGAATTTACGCAAATTCTCTTTGTCATTCACATCCAGATCTGCACCCATCTCTTTCAGCTTCTGAGTGTCGTAAGCGGTTAAGCCCGCAAAGATAACGACACCAATGTAGGTTACCGCCCACATCAACGCTTCACTCTTTAACCAGAGGTTAATCAGAGAAGCCAAAATGATGCCGATCAACCCCATAAACAAGAAGCTACCAAGGCCACTCAGGCTACGTTTGGTGGTATAGCCGTAAAAACTCAACGCACCAAACATCCCCGCCGTCACGACAAAAGTGCTAGCAATGGAGCCGGTAGTATATACAACAAAAATACTGGAAAGCGTTAAGCCAGTCAGCGCTGAATAGAGCATAAACAACCCTGTGGCTAACGAAGCTCCTATGCGGTTAATCATGCCAGAGAGGACGAAAACCAACCCAAACTGAGCAATAATCAACCCATAGAATAGTATTGAATTTGAGAAAATATATACAACAAGATCCTGATTTTGTGACACATACCAAGCCACAAATGCAGTTAATAACAGACCACAAGTCATCCAACCATAAACCTGGGCCATATAAGTTTGTAGGCCGGTTCCAGCTTGCTGGATTATCGAGCCATTAGAGCGAGGATATCGATCCATGAAGCTTACCTTTTATAACGATATTAAAGACCTAGGTTGTTCAGTACCAACAACCCACTCAAGTTTTATACATTATCATAGAATATAAACAAAACAATTAACTATTCAATAATTACTCATATAGCAATCTTTTTATTCAATCCTTTTTCGAAGCGTTTCACAGAATTTAGCCAATATTTTCATCACCAACGTTTCGCGGCTTCCTGATCGCTCTCACGGGATTCAACCCAACGTTCACCATCAGGCAAAAACTCTTTTTTCCAGAAAGGCGCTTGAGTTTTCAAATAATCCATAATAAATTCAGCCGCTTCAAAAACCATATGACGATGAGCACCGGTCACACCCACAAACACAATCTCATCACCCGGATACAGTGTACCAACCCGATGGACAACACTGATTCGCTGCAACGGCCAGCGACTGCGTGCTTCAGTGACAATACGCTGTAACGTTTTTTCCGTCATTCCCGGATAATGTTCCAATCTCAGCGCGCCAACATTATCTCCCAAATTATGATTGCGGACTTTGCCAGTGAAAGTGACGATAGCACCATCTTCCTCACATTGAGCAAGCCATTGATATTCATCTCCTACCTTGAAATTCTCCGGCCCAACGAAAATGCGGGTGTTTTCCATTTATTATCCCCCAGTCACCGGCGGGAAAAAGGCCACTTCATCGCCATCCTGTAATCGGTGCCCGCCATGAACAAGAGATTGGTTTACCGCTGACAACAATTTTCCATCTTCCAACGCCAAGGCCCAACGTTCTCCCTTTGATATTAGCGCCGTCCTCAAACCGTCAACGGTTGTGTAACGATTATCGAGATCCAGTGAATCAGTACCTACCAGCTCACGTACCTGAGCAAAAAACAGTACTTTAATCATTGCTCCACCTTAAAATGACCTAATTTACCACCTATCTTCTCCAGTAAACGAACTGGCCCAATGACCATATCTTTCTGTACCGCTTTACACATATCGTAAATTGTCAAAGCCGCAACTGATGCCGCTGTCAGGGCCTCCATTTCAACACCGGTTTTCCCAGTCAGACGACAACAGGATTCAATTCTGACCCGGTTATATTTTGTCTGAGCTTCCAACTGGACTTCTACTTTAGTTAGCAGTAATGGATGACACAGCGGAATTAATTCCCATGTGCGCTTGGCTGCTTGGATACCCGCAATCCTCGCGGTGGCAAATACATCACCTTTGTGATGGCGACCTTCAATAATCATTGCCAGTGTTTCCGGCCTCATTCCAACAAACGCTTCTGCCCTTGCCTCGCGTGATGTGTCAGCTTTAGCAGAAACATCAACCATATGCGCTTCACCGATAGAATTGATGTGAGTTAATTGAGACATTCTCAGCTCCTGAAAAAACAACAAGATCCAGACGGTAAATTAACCGCCGATAACGGAAAGATTTGGGGTGATACCACTGTCACCTTGATGAAGAAAATGGGTTTCCCGTTTATGCCGCAATCCATCCTGAATACGCAATTTCAGATCATCGAGTTGTTTTTCACTCGCCAATAAGTCACGCAAAGGTATCCCTTGTTCACCAAACAGGCATAAATGAAGATGACCGATTGAAGAAACACGTAACCGATTACAACTCCGACAAAAATCTTTCTCATAAGGCATAATTAGGCCAATTTCTCCCTGATAATCAGGATGGTTAAAAACCTGTGCAGGGCCATCACTGCGTGAACGTTGAAGCAAATGCCAGCCATCGAGCAACAGGCGTTCCCGGATAATTTCCCCCGAAATATGGTATTGACGAAACATGTCACCACCGTCACCGGTTTCCATCAACTCGATGAATCTTAATTGAATCGGACGATCTTTTATCCAGTACAGGAAAGCAGACAGGCTGATATCGTTAACATTTTTCATCAGCACCACGTTGACTTTCACTTTACTAAAACCCGCCGCGAATGCTGCATCAATACCACGCATCACCTGAAAAAATTTGTCCTGCCCGGTAATCGCATGAAATTGGCGGGGATCAAGCGAATCCATACTGACATTCACTGCGGTTAAACCCGCCTCTTTCCACTTAGCAATATCTCGTTCCATTCGATAACCGTTAGTGGTTACTGCGAGGGTTTTAATCAACTTATTTTCACGTATGACGGAAATAATATCGGTGAAATCGCGGCGCATGGTCGGTTCGCCCCCCGTCAAACGGATTTTCTCTGTACCCAGATCGGCAAACGCCCGGCCAACAAGACGAATTTCGGATAATGTCAAAAAGGAGTGATGTCCACGGGGTTTATAACCATCCGGCAAACAATAAGTGCACCGAAAATTACATACATCGGTGATTGATAGCCGCAAATAGTAAAATTTGCGGGCAAAAGCATCTATGAGTTGTTCCACTATAACACCTTTCCAAACATGGGAGATGCGGGCATTTCTGCCTCACATCCTGGTGACTCAGTGGTCACGGCCAAAGCATCATATCGCTGTGTAAAAAGGGACTTAGATACAGAGGCTAGGGGTTAATTCCATAGGGTATATGATTTAATGTAAAACGACCTTCTCTGATTGATATAGATTTTAGCGCTTAACAAAGAAAAATGCGAATCCCCACTTTCGTTATATAATTGAATATACAATGAATTACCACATTGTTCAGAATAAATAACAGACAATTTCTATTTGTGATCAGTTAAGACATTGCACCCAATCATAACGTTTGTTCAGTTAATCGTGTTTTATAATAAATTACGCTAAAATTATTCAGCGAATATATGCTCAGTCAGTAATAGGAATTCTATGCGAAACCGCACATTAGCCGATTTAGATCGGGTAGTTGCCTTAGGCGGAGGTCATGGCCTTGGCCGCGTTATGTCCTCTCTTTCATCACTAGGCTCTCGCCTAACAGGCATTGTCACCACGACAGATAATGGCGGCTCAACCGGCAGGATCCGGCGTTCAGAAGGCGGTATTGCCTGGGGTGATACCCGCAATTGTTTAAATCAGCTTATTACCGAACCCAGCGTCGCGTCAGCAATGTTCGAATACCGTTTCAGTGGCAATGGCGAACTGGCGGGGCATAACTTGGGGAATCTGATGCTTAAGGCGTTAGATCATTTAAGTGTCAGACCCCTTGAGGCAATTAATTTAATCCGCAGTTTGTTGAAAGTTAATGCTCATCTTATTCCAATGTCTGAGCAGCCCGTTGACCTGATGGCGATAGATGATCAAGGCAACACCATTTATGGCGAAGTTAATGTTGATCAATTGAATTGTATTCCTCAGGAGTTGATGCTTTATCCGCCTGCGACCGCAACAAAAGAGGCATTGGATGCTATCACTCAAGCAGATCTGATTATTATCGGCCCTGGCAGCTTCTTCACCAGTCTGATGCCATTGCTTCTGCTTGAAGATTTAACCCAAGCCCTGCGTCGTAGCAACGCCAATATGATTTATATCGGTAACCTTGGCAAAGAACTCAGTGCCGCGGCCGCCGAACTGACACTGAAAGATAAGCTGGAAATAATGGAAAACAAAATTGGCAGCCGGATAATTGATGCGGTAATCGTTGGCCCGTGCACAAATATCAGCGAGCTTAACGACCGGATTATTACTCAGCACATACTCGAAGCACAGGATGTTCCCTATCGCCACGACCGTGAATTACTGCATCAGGCGTTAGAGAATACCCTGCAAAACCTTGGGTGACGTTCCCTCCGTAAAGAAGGTACCGCAAAAGCTCTCCTTTATCAGCTAAGATTGAGGTTCCCATTCCAAACGCGGTTCCTTCATGACGACATTTCTACGACAACTGATGCCTTCCATTCACACCGGGTGTCAGAAAAATCTACCCAAAATTGCGGTTTATTTATCATGCGGAGAATGTAGTGGTTTTAAAAGTGGGAAAAGAGACCAAGCTAACCACGAAAAAACAGGTAAAAACTTTAATCATCAAAAGTAAAAAGAATTGATTAAGGATTTTTAAAAGCGGGTAAAAAGTCCGATGTCATGCTGACATTGGAAGAGAAAACATCAGAAAAAACAGGTTTTAAATTGATTAAACAAGGTGGAAAAAATGATAGTGTTAACCCAATAACAAGAATATATCTTATCAAAACATTTAACAGTATTAACCGCATTAAACCAATCTTCTTAAATAAAAGATTTTGCCTGACTGCAACAAGTTTACGAAAAATCAGAGACTATAATTGTAGAAAACCGAGCGGCTTTTAGATTAACCCCAGAAAAGCAAGAATGTTTAGCAACATTAAAAATGATTAAAGAGATGGGCGTTAATCTTAATACCGTTAGCAGTTCTGCCACCCTCATTGGTTTTAAACCTAAAAGATAAAATACAGAAAAAGGAGAAAACAGAAAACAGAAAACAGAAAACAGAAAGCCTAAATATCAGTTTAATGAAAATAAGAACGTTAAATACGGTTCAGTAAATGTA
>NZ_JAJAFZ010000075.1:0-20225 GCF_025384895.1 Photorhabdus kayaii | reverse complement strand
CTATGAATTTCAAGATGCATCGCGACGGTAAGGGAACGAATCCTGGGAGCATAGCTAATATGTGACTGGGGTGAGTGCAGCCAACAAAGAGGCAGCTTGAAAGATAACGGGTATATTTATACCCAATGGATTTCAAGATGCATCGCGACGGCAAGGGAGCGAATCCCCGGGAGCATAGATAACTCTGTGACCGGGGTGAGTGAGTGCAGCCAACAAAGAGGCAACTTGAAAGATAACGGGTATATATTAATCGATTAGATATTGAAGATATGCGTTTACTTTTAGTGGAAGACCACCCTGAATTATTGCATTGGTTGCAAAAAGCACTGAGCAGTTCAGGATTTGCCGTAGATGTTGCTAGTGATGGCATAGTTGCTGATCAATTATTACAGACAGAAAACTATGCATTATTGATTCTGGATGTTTCTTTGCCTAGGTTGGATGGACTTTCTCTGTTAGTTCGTTTGCGTAAGCGTGGGCAAAATTTGCCGGTATTATTATTAACGGCGAAAGCCGATGTTTCTGAACGAGTGAAAGGGCTTAATTCTGGTGCCGATGATTATCTGACGAAACCTTTTGATTTACAGGAATTGGAAGCACGTATCCGGGCATTACTTCGTCGTAGTGCAAGTTTTCTACAGGAGACGCTGACATTTGGTTCCCTTGTTTATCAGGATGATGGTTACTTTGTTCTAAACGATGAGCCATTGGCTTTGACACCAAGGGAATTTTCGGTTTTGACAACATTGTTCCATCGTCGGGGGAGGCCTGTTTCTAAACAACAGCTCTTTGAGCAGGTATTTGCACTATCAGATGAAGCAAACCTACAAAGTATTGAACTTTATGTACACCGGATTCGGAAAAAATTGTCAGGCAGTAATGTGGGGATCAGTACATTACGGGGATTAGGTTATCGTCTGGAGCACCAGAAAGATGACATGGTTTAAAGTACAGAACTCATTGTTTCATCAGTTACTCTTATTTTTTGGTGTTCCACTGTTTGTGTTGGGTTGTTTATCGGTTTGCACCCATTATTTTAGTGCAGAGAATGCGGCGACATTGGCTTATGACCGTACTTTATTGGCATCTGCTCGAACTGTGGCAGAACGGCTGACTGTTAAGAATAATCAATTAATTGTCGATGTACCTTATGTGGTTTTGGATAGTTTTGAGCGAAATATGAATGATAGGCTGTTTTATCAGGTGTTATCACCTGAGGGGGAAATAATTTCCGGTTATGATGATTTGCCTTTGATCCCTAAAGATACGCTTCGCTCCAATTTATACACGGCTTTGGTTTATTTCTATGATGCTGAATATCACGGCCGGCCCATTCGGGTTGCTGCCCTTTATCAGCCGATCAATGAAGGGGGAATGATGGGAATGGCGTTGATACTAGTTGCTGAAACAGTAGCTTCCCGTCATTATCTTGCGCAACAATTATTAATATCTTCTTTGATGAGTCAAGGAGCCGTGGTTGGGTTGACTCTGATTCTGGCTTATTTTCTTTTGAAACAGTTACTTAAACCACTACATAAACTTTCTGGCGTCATGGTCCGTCGTCCCGCTAATGACCTTACTCCGTTACCGGATATGTTGCCTTGGTCGGAACTTTCCCCATTGTTATATGCATTTAATCGTTATATAGAGCGACTGAAATTGATGGTGAGTCGTCAGGAGAGGTTCAGTGCGGATGCTTCTCACCAACTTAGAACACCATTAACAGTATTAAAAACCCAAGTAGCGGTAGCGCTTGCCAGCAAAGATCCAGCGCAATGGAAAGAAAGCTTACAGGCTATTGATAGTACATTGGATAACACTATCTCTCTGACGGATCGTCTATTACAACTCTCTCGTTTGAAAGCGCATGAAAAGGAGGCCGTTCGGGATTATAGGCCGGTTAATCTAGTCGAATTGTTGCAACAGGCATGTTTTTCTCGTTTGCAACAGGCTGAAAGTAAGAATATTGATTTGGGTTATGAAGGCGAAAATGTTCAATGGATCAAGGGGGAAGCGGTATTACTGACGGAAATGTGTGCTAACTTATTGGACAATGCAATTAAATATACACCGGAAGGCGGCATTGTTACGGCTAGAGTGATTCTCAACTCTTGTAAGACATACTGTTATTTGGAAGTGGATGACAGTGGGCCGGGGATTGCTAAAGAAGAAGTCAATTTGTCTCTGATGGCTTTTAATCGTCTTGATAATGCTGCGGGGCATGAAGGGGCAGGATTAGGATTAGCTCTGGTAAAAGATATCGGTATTTATCATGGTACTCATCCCCAATTATTGCCCAGCGAAACACTGGGCGGTTTATTAGTAAGAATTCCTTTCAGGCTTTCTGATGATTAACTTCCTGAGGTTTTTTTGTTTTACGATTAAAAAGAGGAATGCGTAATTGTTGTGCCAGTATGACCCCTAGCAGTGTTATGCTACCCCCGATCAGATGGTAACTATGCATTTTTTCATGTAGAACCAGAATAGCGATAATAGCTGTAAATATCGGTGTCAAATTCATAAATATGGCAGCAGTATTAGCGCCAAGTTTTATGACACCTTGTATCCATAAATAGGGAGCAATGATCGAGGCTGGAATACCGGCGAATAAGACTAACGAGATATTGTTGGCATTCAATTGAACATCTTTGGTCAACAGGAAATTTGGCAGTAATAGCAGGACTCCAAAAGCAATCTGCACATACAGGGATTGCCAGTTGGGTAATGGAATAGACCAGTGTTTGGTTAACACGCTATAGAGTGCGTAGGAGATGGAAGCAATCAACATCATCAATTCACCGTGGCCTAAACCGTGTTGCAATAATGATATGGGATCACCGGTGCTGACCAACCAGACTAAACCAGACAGAGATAGAATGGTACCAAGAGCAATACCGACAGTGGGGATAACACGTAAAATAAATATACTGATGATAACAGTCAAAAGAGGAATCAATGAGCTAAGAATTCCCATAAATGTTGCACTGATACTGTGTGCAGCGTAATAGGCCAGGCTTTGATAAAGTACCATGCCAAGTGCGCCAAGAATTAATAATTTCCACCAATATTGACAGATTGTTTTCCATCGACGAATGACAGAGAGTACAACAAAGGGTGTTAATGTGAGAAAGGCTAGAAACCAGCGATAAAAAGAAATTGCAGCCGGATCAATAGCTGTAGCGGAGGCTTTACTCACCACGGCATTAATTGACCAAATCAGGACCGCCAGAAGAGGGAAAATCATATTCATATAAGTGAATCACATTGAGATAAAAATGAAGGTTTAGTCTAAAGGTGTCTGGTTTATTATATATAACGATAATCAGACAATAGATAAGGCAATTAAGACAATATGACAGAAAAGCTGAATGAACCTGTAGATATCATGGCTATTCCTGCGAGTATCTCTTTCCGTAACGAGTTATTCAGTGCGAATACTGAGTGTTTACGTCATACCCATCCATTTGGGCAACTTATTTATGTCGTTTGTGGTGTAATGGCAATGAATGCTGGAGGACAGCATTTTTTAGCTCCACCACAATTCTGTGTCTGGATACCGGAAGGAATAGAGCATTCTGGATATAGTAGAAAAGCAATGAGATTTAGGGCAATAGATATTTCTCCTAAATGGGGGAAATTATTGCCGAATACTCCTTGTATTATCCGGCTTAACTCCATATTCAATGCGATTATGACTGACTGTTTTGAACGTAAATTGAAAATACCAGAAACAGAACAGGATTTACGGTTAGCTCAAGTGCTGATTGATCAGTTAATTCAATCCCCTGTTCAGCATACCTATCTGCCTTCATCTAAAGATAAACTTTTGGCGCCGATATTACAGGAACTTGAGAGTAATCCTGCTGACAATACGCCATTAGCGCGATGGGCAAAACAGCGTTATACCTCGGAACGTACTTTATCACGGCGTTGCCAGCAAGAATTGGGAATGTCATTTAGCGAGTGGCGGCAGCGGTTACGGTTTTTACATGCAATCTCTTTGTTGGAACAGGGGAAAACTGTTAATGAAGTTGCTTTTGATGTGGGTTATAGCTCATCTTCTGCTTTTATCGCTATGTTTCAGCAATTGGCAGGCACGACACCGGAGCGTTTTAGGAAAAGTTAGCAATAAAAGAAACCGTTATTATGGGTTTTGTTATGATTAAATGGCAAAATAGTTCGCTACGTCCGTTTTAATGCCACAGGGTGGAATTAAGTGAAGATTCTGGTTGATGAAAATATGCCTTATGCTGATCAACTGTTTCAGCAATTGGGGGATGTACATGCTATTCCGGGGCGTCCGGTGCCGGAAGGTGTACTGGATAATGCTGATGCCTTTATGGTCCGTTCAGTAACTAAAGTCAATGAAGAGCTGTTGGAAGGTAGCACGGTAAAATTTATCGGTACGGCAACGGCGGGAACTGACCATGTGGATCAGTCGTGGTTATCGCAGGCAGGAATTGGATTCTCTGCTGCGCCGGGGTGTAATGCCATTGCAGTGGTTGAATATGTTTTCTCTGCATTAATGTTGCTGGCTGAACGTGATAATTTTGAGCTTAAGGATAAAGTTGTCGGAATCATCGGTGTCGGTAATGTCGGAAGGAGACTGGCAGAACGGTTAGCCGTTCTTGGTATCCGAACACTTTTATGTGATCCGCCAAGAGCTGCCAGAGGGGATGTCGGTGAATTTTGTCCACTGGAAAAACTGGTCAAAGAGGCGGATATTCTGACATTCCATACGCCATTGAATCTATCGGGCCCATATAAAACACACCATTTGGTAGATGCTGAATTATTGTCGGCTTTGCCGGATAACCGCATATTGATTAACGCCAGTCGTGGTGAAGTTATTGATAATCAAGCGCTGCTTGCTGTGTTGAAACGTGGCAAGAAACTTAGTGTTGTTTTGGATGTTTGGGAGCCGGAACCTGACTTATCCCTACCCTTACTGGAATTAGTTGATATTGGTACACCACATATCGCGGGTTATACCCTCGAAGGTAAAGCGCGTGGTACCACACAGGTATTTGAAGCTTACTGTGAATTCCTTGGTCAACCCCGTAAAGTGGCTTTATCTGATCTATTGCCAGAGCCAGATTTCAGCCGGGTTACCCTGCATGGAAATGTAACTCAAAGCACACTGAAGCGGTTGATGCATTTAGTGTATGATGTACGCCGCGATGATACCCCGTTACGGCAAGTTGCCGGTCAAAAAGGGCAATTTGATTATCTGCGTAAAAACTATTTAGAACGCCGGGAATGGTCATCCCTAACTGTATGTTGTGATAATAGAGAGAGTGCTGAGTTGCTAGCTGCTCTTGGTTTCAGTACAGAACTGATTTAATCCGTGCAGAAATATATCTGCATGTCAGAAAGATAGATGGAGAAAACCAACATGTCAGAAGGTTGGAATATTGCCCTATTGGGTGCCACAGGGGCAGTAGGTGAAGCGATATTGGCGTTATTACAAGAGCGTCAGTTTCCCGTTGGTGAATTGTATCCTCTCGCCAGTGAGCGCTGTGCCGGTGAAAGCCTGCGTTTTAATGGTAAAAATTTTGTTGTTGGTGATGCTGCTGATTTTGACTGGTCACAGGTACAGCTCGCTTTTTTTGTGGCTGGATTGGAGGCCACGGCACAATATGTTGAAAAAGCGACAGAAGAAGGTTGTTTGGTTATCGATAACAGTGGGTTGTTTGCTATGGAACCTGATGTACCTTTAGTTGTTCCGGGGGTGAATCCTCATGTTTTAGCGGATTATCGTAACCGAAATATTATTGCCTTGGCAGATAGTATGACCAGTCAGGTACTGACCGCCATTAAACCGCTGGTGGATGCGGCTGGAATTGCACGTTTGCATTTGACTAATCTGTTCTCTGTTTCTGTTCACGGCAAAGCGGCAGTTGATGAATTAGCCGGACAGAGTGCTCGTTTGCTTAATGGCATCCCACCGGAGCCAGGTCGTTTCAGTAAACAACTGGCATTTAATCTTTTGCCGTTGCCAACAGATGCTGAAGGTTCTGTGCGTGAAGAGCGTCGCCTTGTGGATCAGATACGCAAGATTTTACAGGATGAGGGATTACCCATTTCAGTGAGTTGCGTTCAGTCTTCCGTTTTTTATGGCAATGCTCAAGTAGTCCATTTGGAAACATTGCGTCCGGTTGGGGTGGCAGAAGCACGAGAAGAATTAGAGCGGATGATTGATATTAACGTTTCAGATGACGATGATTATCCAACGCCGGTGACAGAAGCATCGGGTAATGAAGCATTGAGCATTGGTTGTCTGCGCCACGATTATGGTATGCCGGAAGTATTACAATTTTGGTCTGTGGCCGATAACATCCGGTTTGGTGGTGCATTAATGGCTGTTGAGACAGCGGAAAAACTGATTCAGGAGCAATTTTACTGATGTTCGGTACAGAACAAACAGAATCTGTGCCGGGTTCAAAGATGAAAATTGCATTGGGAATTGAGTACGATGGCAGTCGATATTATGGCTGGCAGCGTCAGCAGGAAGTAAAAAGTGTTCAGGGATGCCTAGAGGAAGCACTATCAAAAGTCGCCGATGAACCCATATCAGTATTTTGTGCTGGTCGAACCGATGCTGGAGTACATGCAACAGGGCAGGTTGTGCATTTTGAAACGTCTGTTCAGCGCAAGGATGCGGCGTGGACAATGGGCGTGAACGTACATTTACCACCAGATATTGCTGTTCGTTGGGTGAAAACTGTGGATGAGGGTTTCCATGCCCGTTTTAGTGCAACTGCCCGGCGATATCGTTACATTATTTTTAATCATCGTTATCGTCCGGCAGTGCTGGCCAATGGTGTGACCCATTTTCACTATCCACTGGATGAAAAGCGGATGCACCAGGCTGCGCAATGTTTATTAGGGGAAAATGATTTTACCTCTTTCCGTGCAGTTCAATGCCAATCTAAAACGCCTTGGCGTAATGTGATGCATATTAATGTCAATCGTTACGGACATTACGTTGTCATAGATATTAAAGCCAATGCTTTTGTGCATCATATGGTGCGTAATATTGCGGGTAGTCTGATGGAAATTGGCTGTGGGAATCAGGATATTAACTGGATGGCCCAGTTGCTTGCTTTAAAAGATCGGACGAAAGCCGCTGCGACGGCAAAAGCAGCAGGGTTGTATCTGGTTGCTGTTGATTATCCGGCGCAATTTGATTTGCCGAGAGCGGTTATGGGGCCTCTGTTTTTGGCAGATGATCTGATTTAACATTTCTAGTTGCCGACACGGATGTTTTGGCATAGCGGGGAATATTATGGAATTTCTGACTCATTTTTTTGATTTTGCTAAATTTATTATTGATTTCATTCTCCATATTGACATTCATTTAGCCGAACTGGTCGCACAATATGGTGATTGGGTATATGGCATTCTGTTTCTGATTTTATTTTGTGAAACAGGGTTAGTGATTACTCCGTTTCTGCCGGGGGATTCGCTGTTATTTGTTGCTGGCGCTTTAGCGGCTCTGGGCTCAAATGATCTGAATGTGCATATCATGGTGGCATTGATGATCATTGCGGCTATTATTGGTGATGCGGTGAACTACGCTATTGGTCGCATTTTTGGCGAAAGGTTATTTACTAATCCAAATTCAAAAATTTTCCGCCGCAGTTATTTAGATAAAACACATGAGTTTTATGAAAAACATGGTGGGAAGGCAATTATTTTGGCGCGATTTGTACCAATTATCAGAACATTTGCACCATTCGTTGCAGGTATGGGGAAAATGTCTTATCGTCGTTTTGCTGCTTATAACGTGATTGGCGCACTAGTTTGGGTACTGTTATTCACCTATTCTGGTTATATATTCGGTGATATGCCAATGGTACAACAGAATTTGAAACTGTTGATTGTCGCTATCATCTTTATTTCAATCCTGCCCGGAGTGATTGAAATCTGGCGTCATCGTCGTACGGTGATGAAGCAGAAGAGTGATAACCGGTAACAGGTTTGAGCAGTTTTTTATCCACACTGTAATAGCATTGTGGTTTAATGGCACACAATAACAAAACTGGCATAAGCCAGATTCAGACGGAAAGATCATTCAATGAGCTGGATTGAAAAAATTCTTAATAAAAGCAACATTACCCAAACGCGTAAAGCGAATATCCCAGAAGGGGTTTGGACTAAATGTGATAGTTGCAGTCAGGTGCTCTACCGTGCTGAGCTAGAGCGCAATCTTGAGGTTTGCCCTAAATGTGATCATCACATGCGTATTTCGGCGCGTACCCGATTGGCTACATTCCTTGATGAAGGGGCAACGACGGAATTAGGGGGGGAATTAGAGCCAAAAGATATTCTTAAATTCCGCGATTCCAAAAAGTATAAAGATCGTATATCAGCGGCGCAGAAGCAAACCCAAGAAAAAGATGCGCTAGTCGTGATGAAAGGTACCCTGAGTGGTATGCCAGTTGTTGCTGCTGCTTTTGAATTTGCATTTATGGGCGGTTCTATGGCTTCGGTTGTTGGTGCCCGTTTTGTCCGTGCCGTAGAACAGGCATTGGCAGACAATTGTCCTCTGATTTGTTTTTCTGCCAGTGGTGGCGCTCGTATGCAAGAGGCATTGATGTCACTGATGCAGATGGCGAAAACCAGTGCTGCTTTAGCAAAAATGCAAGAACGTGGTTTGCCTTATATCTCTATCATGACCGATCCGACAATGGGCGGTGTTTCAGCAAGTCTGGCGATGTTGGGTGATATCAATATTGCTGAACCAAAAGCATTGATTGGTTTTGCCGGACCACGAGTTATTGAGCAGACCGTTCGTGAAAAATTACCGTCCGGTTTCCAGCGTAGTGAATTTTTGCTGGAAAAGGGAGCGATTGACATGATTGTTCGTCGCCCTGAAATGCGTGACACCCTTGCCAGTTTACTTTCTAAACTAACCCATCAGTCGCAGCCAGGCATTAAGCCAATTGTTGCTGAATTTGTGGCAGAACCCGCTGATGTTGAGGCGGATATTCAAATAAGTACCAATAAAGAAGATGTCTGACACTTTACAAATTCCTCAAGCCACGTCGCCATTGATGACGTGGCTTTCCTACCTTGGGAACCTGCATACTACGGCCATTGATATGGGGCTTGAGCGTGTGGGGAAACTTGCCCGAACTTTGGCGTTGGTTAATCCTGCACCTAAGGTGATAACCGTATCCGGTACTAATGGTAAAGGTACTACCTGTTGCACGATAGAATCTATTCTGTTGGCGGCTGGGCTGAGAGTGGGTGTTTACAGCTCTCCGCATCTTGTACGTTATACCGAAAGAGTTCGTATTCAGGGTAAAGAATTACCTGAACAGGAATTCTGTCGTGTATTTGCGGATATTGAATCTCGTCGTGGTGATATTTCGCTGACTTATTTTGAATATGGCACATTAGCGGCTTTGCAACTGTTTAAACAAGCTTGTCTGGATGTGGTCATCTTAGAAGTAGGCTTAGGTGGGCGACTGGATGCGACAAATGTTGTGGACGCCGATATTGCCGCTATTACCAGTATTGCAATTGATCATATTGATTGGTTGGGTGTTGATCGCGAACATATTGGTCGTGAGAAAGCAGGGATTTTCCGTAAAGATCGTTTTGCCGTGGTGGGTGAGTCGGATATGCCATCTTCTATTGCGGAAGTTGCGGGTGAATTAGGCGCCGAGTTGTTCCGTTGTGGCATTGACTGGCGTTTCTCTCAACAGGATAGAAACTGGCACTGGCAATCTGATGATAGGCTATTTAGCAACCTACCTTTGCCAAATGTTCCTCTGATGAATGCCGCAACGGCGATGGGTGTTATTTGTTGCCTGTTACGACAAGATGATAAAGTCAGTCGAGCTATTAATGAGAGTGCAATCCATCAAGGGTTACAGAATGCGCAGTTACCTGGGCGTTTCCAGATAGCTCGTGAAAATCCATTGTTGATCTTGGATGTGGCTCATAATCCCCATGCAGCGGCTTATCTGGTACAGAAATTGGCCCAGTTGCCCCGTCAGCCGGGCAGTAGAATCCTTGGTGTCGTGGGTATGCTAGGTGATAAAGATATTGCCGGTACACTGACTTGCCTGTCACAGCAAATAAATGAGTGGTATTGCGCTCCATTGACTGAACAGCGTGGTGCAGATGCACAGACATTGGCTCAGCATCTTGGACAGCCACGGGTATTTACTGATGTGGAAAGTGCTTGGCATCAGGCGATGGCTGATGCTGATGAGCAAGATATTGTTGTTGTTTGTGGCTCATTCCACACGGTAGCGCATGTCATGGAGGCTCTGGTCAGGGAGAAAGGAAGTGGCAAGTAAATTTCAGAATCGTTTGGTTGGTACAATTGTATTGGTAGCATTGGGTGTCATTGTGCTGCCTGCGTTGTTAGACGGCAACAAGAAATATAACGAAGATAAATTTGCATCAATTCCCTTGGTTCCAAAGCCAGGGGATGAGCAAGAAATTGACTCTATACCTCCTCTTAATCCACCAATATTATCAGTGCCTCTGGAAGATGAGACAGAGGCATTGCAGCCAGAAACACTGGAGCAGCCGGAAATACCATTGGTTACCACTCCTCAGCCTGCGCCGATAGTCCCTCCTGCTGTTCAGCCAGAAGTGAAGCCTCAACCACAGATTAAGCTTGAACCAAAACCAGATACTAAGCCGCCGGCACCGGCGCTTAAACCTAAACCAGAGATTAAGTCAGAACCGAAACCTGAAGTTAAACCGGTTGAAAAAGCCCCGCAAGGGCAGGCTTATATCGTACAACTGGGTGCTTTGAAAAATGCCGGAAAGGTAGATGAAATCGTTGCCAGACTACGTTTGTCTGGTTATCAGGTTTATACGGTTCCTTCATCTCCGGTTCAGGGGCAATTAACGAGAATATATGTCGGTCCGAACGCTTCTAAACAACAACTTGACTCGGCATTATCAGAATTGAAAAGTTTGACTGGATTACAAGGGCAGGTAAGGAGTTACAGGCCGTAATAAAAGTGGGTGATGCCTATGTGACAAATAGGACAACTATCATGAAGAAGTAAATATTAAGTGACTGCGGCGATGATAATTATTCAAATTCGTCGCCTTAATTATTTTCAGTAGGATAGGAAATCTGCTACGCAAACGTTTTCGTTTTCTGTTAGAATGCACCTGAAACGGATGCCGAGGTGTCTATTTTGGAATTAAAACATGGTTTGGATTGATTACGTTATTATCGCCATTATTGGCTTCTCGGCATTAGTTAGCCTGATTCGTGGGTTTATTCGTGAGGCATTATCACTGGTCACCTGGGGATGTGCTTTCTTTGTGGCAAGCCATTTTTATACTTACTTAGCGGTCTATTTCACCCGTTTTGAAGATGAATTGGTACGTAACGGGATTGCTATTGCGTTGCTGTTTATTGCTACTTTGATTGTCGGTTCCGTGGTGAACTATGTGATAGGTTCTCTTGTGCAACGGACTGGATTGTCAGGTACTGATCGAGTACTGGGGGTCTGCTTTGGGGCATTGCGTGGTGTGCTGATTGTCGCGGCTATTCTGTTTTTTCTGGATACATTTACACCATTGGCTCGAAGTGAGGATTGGAAACAGTCACAATTGATCCCGCAGTTCAGTCATATCATAAGGTGGTTCTTTGACTACCTGCAAAATGCGTCAAGTTTCTTGCCGGAGAAATATACCTCTCCGTTTGGCTGATGAGGAAGAACTACATGTGCGGTATTGTTGGTATCGTCGGTTTTACACCGGTTAACCAGTCGATTTATGATGCGTTGACGGTGCTTCAGCACCGTGGGCAAGATGCTGCGGGCATTGCCACTATTGATGGTAACAATGGGTTTCGTTTACGCAAAGCCAATGGCTTAGTGAGAGACGTGTTTGAAGCCCGGCATATGCTGCGTTTACAGGGAACGATTGGGATTGGTCATGTTCGCTACCCGACAGCGGGCAGTTCCAGTGCATCGGAAGCTCAACCGTTTTATGTGAACTCTCCATTTGGTATTACATTGACACACAATGGTAATTTGACGAATGCTCATGAGTTGAAGAAAAAGTTGTTTGAGAATGCCCGTCGCCATGTGAATACCACGTCAGATTCTGAGATTTTGCTTAATGTTTTTGCTAGTGAACTGGATTGTTTCCAGCATTATCCATTGGAGCCTGACAATATTTTTGCGGCAGTAGCGGCAATGCATAAACAGGTGAGTGGTGCTTATGCCTGCATTGCGATGATTATTGGTCATGGGTTAGTTGCTTTCCGTGATCCGCATGGTATTCGTCCATTGGTTTTAGGTAAGCGTACTTTGGATGATGGTCGTAATGAGTATATGGTCGCTTCTGAAAGCGTTGCATTGGATACGCTAGGCTTTGAATTCCTGCGGGATGTTGCATCAGGTGAAGCGATTTATATTACTGAACAAGGTCAGTTATTTACTCGTCAATGTGCTGAAAATCCTTCTCTGACCCCCTGTTTATTTGAATTTGTCTATTTGGCTCGCCCAGATTCCTTTATTGATAAAATTTCGGTTTATAACGCCCGCATACGGATGGGGCATAAGCTAGGGGCGAAAATTGCCCGCGAATGGGAAGACTTACATATTGATGTGGTTATTCCAATCCCCGAAACATCTTGCGATGTTGCGCTAGAAATTGCACGCATACTCGGTAAACCCTATCGTCAGGGGTTTGTAAAAAACCGTTATGTTGGTCGGACATTTATCATGCCTGGGCAACAGGAACGCCGGAAATCAGTCCGCCGTAAACTGAATGCTAATCGAGCAGAATTCCGTGATAAAAATGTGCTATTGGTAGATGACTCTATTGTGCGTGGTACAACGTCAGAACAGATTGTTGATATGGCTCGTGAAGCCGGCGCGAAGAGAGTTTATCTTGCTTCGGCGGCACCGGAAGTACGTTTCCCGAATGTTTATGGCATTGATATGCCCAATGCAAATGAACTGATTGCTCATGGGCGTGAAGTGGATGAAATTCGCCAACTTATTGGTGTAGATGCATTGATATTTCAGGATCTAACTGATCTGATCGACGCTGTTCGTGAAGAAAACCCGGATGTTGATGGGTTTGAGAGTTCAGTATTCAATGGCGTTTATGTTACCAAAGACGTTGACCAGACTTATCTCTATTATCTGGAGAATCTGCGTAAAGACGATGAAGTAAAACTGAATAATCAGAATGAAATTGAAAATCTGGATATCTATAATGAAGGTTGATGATTTTCGGGTTTAAATAGTTGTTCAGTGTTTGTATGAGGAAAGAATGAAAAGATTGATAGTAGGGCTTACAGGAGCAAGTGGGGCCATTTATGGTATAAGGCTACTGCAAGTTTTACAACCAGTTGAAGGGGTAGAAACACATCTGGTTATCAGTCATTCTGCTCGCCAGACACTGGCGCTTGAAACAGATTATAGTTTACGGGATGTGCAGGCGCTGGCTGATGTTGTGTATGACAACAGAGATATCGCTGCTGCTATCTCTTCAGGTTCATTCAAAACTTCGGGCATGGTAATTCTACCATGCTCAATGAAAACCCTTTCAGGTATTGTCCACAGTTATACTGATGGATTAGTAACCAGAGCGGCAGATGTTGTATTGAAAGAAAGTCGTAAGTTAGTGCTTGGGGTGAGGGAAACGCCGTTGCATTTGGGGCATCTCAGGCTGATGACTCAAGCGGCAGAAATTGGTGCGGTGATTATGCCGCCTGTGCCTGCATTTTATCATCAGCCTCAACAGATTCAGGATATTATTGACCAGACGGTTAACCGAGTGCTTGATCAGTTTGATATCGAGCTACCTCATGATCTATTTACCCGTTGGCAAGGGGCTAAAAGCGTTGAGATTTAGCATCTAGTAAGTCTTGAAATGCCTCTTTTAGCTGAAAATAGCGGAAGCTAAAACCCGCTTGTTCCAAGTTATGCGGTATTGCCTGTTGTCCGCCCAGTACCAGTGCCGCAGCTTCTCCCATCAGTAATTTCAGCACAAAAGCAGGTGTTCGGATAATAGTAGGACGGTGTAATACTTCTCCCAGTGTTGCGGCAAATTGATCATTATGTACTGGATAAGGGGCGGTCATATTAAAAGGACCACTCAAACCAGGTGTCATTAACAGGTAATAGATACCATTCACCATATCGTCAATATGAATCCAGGGCAGATACTGTTTTCCGCTCCCCATCGGGCCACCAAGCCCAAGACGGAACAAGGGAAGCATTTTTTTCAGTGCGCCGCCGTTTTTTGCCAGTACAACACCAGTACGTAAAAGACAAACACGGGTTTTATCACTGGCTGCCTGTAATGCAAGTTGTTCCCACTGCTTACAGAGCTGATGAGTAAATTCATCATGAGGTGGCTCATGCTCTGTGACAATTGTTTGATTCTGATCCCCGTAATAGCCTACCGCAGAGCCGGAAATAAAGACTTCTGGTGGTGTCTGGCTGGCATTAATGAGCTTGCTGAGTTGCTCTGTTAATGTCCAGCGACTCTGGCACAGCTCCTCTTTTTGCGTTGAAGTCCATAGTTTGTTTGCTATGGGCTCGCCAGCAAGATTGATTACGGCATCAAAATCGTTGAGATCGGTTTTATCTTTCAGGCTGGTCCAGCATTCAGCTTGATTGCTGAATAGAGAATAAACTTTTTGAGGTGAGCGGCTTAGAATAGTAATGGAATGGGATAGGGAAAGAAGTTGGCAAACCAGACGGTTACCAATCAAACCTGTCCCTCCAGTGATTAAAATACGCATAACCACTCCTATAACCTAAATTGTTGATATAAAAAATGTTGTTGATATAAGAACTATAGCATATAGCAGAGATATAAGGGTTGGTGGTTAAAGATATAGCTATCTGTCAGCCTGATCAAGTTTTGCGGGGAAATAGTTACCCCGCAGACAGATATTAAGCTTTGCTATAGGCAATTTGAGTGGCGGGGCGATGACTGATAGTGTCAAACCATTTTTTCACTGCCGGATAATCATTCAGGTCAATATTCTGACGTTCATAAGCACGAACCCACGGATAAGTTGAGATATCAGCAATACTGTATTCCTGACCGCCCAGATAGGGTGTTTTTTCCAATTGGGTATTCAGGACTTGATACAAGCGTTTTGTCTCTTCCTGATAACGATTAATCGCGTAAGGGACTTTTTCCGGCGCGAAATGACTAAAATGGTGATTTTGTCCTAGCATCGGGCCAAAGCCACCGATCTGCCAAAACAGCCATTGCAGGCATTGAACACGCTCACGCATATCTTTGCTGAGTAACTTGCCCGTTTTTTCTGCCAGATAAGTAAGAATGGCGCCAGATTCAAAAATAGCGATAGGTTTACCACCATCGATTGGTTGCTGATCAACAATAGCGGGAATCTTATTATTGGGCGAAATGGCAAGAAATTCAGGTTTGAATTGATCTCCTGCGCTAATATCAATTCGGTGAATATTATAGGGAAGGCCAGCTTCTTCCAGGAAGAGTGTGATTTTATGGCCGTTTGGCGTTGGAGCATAATACAGATCGATCATGGAACCTCCAGTGGAACGTGTAATTGTATGACACATTATCATTAATTTGTGTAGTGTGTAAGATACGCGGATACTCTTCCTGGCCTAAGAGCGACGTTGATTTGTTAACGCAATAGAGCTTGAGTAATGATCTTCCTGAGCAGTACGACAGGAAGATCTATTGATAAAAGAAATTGATTAGCTTTTCTTCTGGAGAAAAGCGTACTTATCTAGAGCTTGTTTTTATACTGCCATCCGCGTTAACTGTTGCTCGACTTCCGCCGTACAGATCTTTTTTGAAAGTAGAGTAATCTGTGTGGACATCATCGCGGCCTTCTAATTGTGCCAATATTTCCTGGCTGGATATGCTAAATCCTTTGGCATGTATAGGAGAGGAGAAAGGTTCGGTATAGAGATTCAATCCCCACTGAGGCGCTAAACCGTGGTTAGCCGCGCCTAAATTAACTTCAATCATAGAATGATGATTATCATCAACCAGATAACCTGTTGCCAGCCATCGAGTGAGTTCTTTCATTTCCCGCTCCCCACGTTGAATTGATTGCTCTGGTGATTCCCCGTGAGTAGGCGCACCTAAAGCAAGATCATTTTTCAGGCCCGCACTCAACAACCTGGCCGCAGTAATAAAACGGTCCGTAGTACCGGAAGGTGCAGCGACAGTTGGCAAATTGTGTAAAGCTGCATCCTTGGAAAATCCTGTATTTTCTTTCACATTCCAGACAGAAAAGCCATTGCCACGTTGTACGATAATGTTTTCCTTAGCTAATTCTTGATGTGCTTTGATAGGTTCTGACTGACTAAATTGATAGTCAGTTCTATCCAGCCGGTTGCGAGGATTTAAACTGGCAAATGCCAACTCTCGGTTGGTCAAACGATTATCGGCCTCAAGTGAAGCGGCGGTTGACCAGACGCTATCTTTATCAGGAGCCGGTGCTCTGAAATCATTTTGGACTTTTGTAAGACTATTGCCAGCCAGAGCAGGGTTACTGATAATTTCTTGTCCATTTGCCTGTTTAGTCACCTGATATAATTCGGGATTTTCAGAGGCATTAAATTTATTTTCATTTTTAAAAGTGTAAAGCGCTAATTGGTCCGGTAAGGGTTTTTCCGTAGTGGAACCGCGGGCGGGTGCAAAGTTTTTACTTTCCAAGTAACCAATATCAATTATATCCTTGAATTCTGATTTCAATTCGGGTGATGAATAAACTTTCTCCAGAGTATCGCGGAAATAAGCTGAGTTGGTGAGATCATAATAAGCAGTGGCTTTTTCCCTCAATGTTAGCGGTTCTGTATCAGCCCTATCAGATCTGACGCCATTCTGCCGTGCTTCGTTAATAATTCGAGTAAATCCACCTGCGCCAAGCTGACCGACAATACTAAAACCGGGTTTATCACCAGTATAAGCATTAAGCATTTTAGTGATTGCGGTTAATTCATTACCCTCTGCTCGAACGAAAAGTTTCACCAGGTTGGATAAGAGAGAATCAACCGTTTTGTGGGCAGCGGTGCTTTCGCTGGCTAAACGAGAAATATTAGCTTCAATTTGTTTATTGGCCACGACGGATTTTTCATTCCATCCTGTAATAACCGAGGTTGGTGCTGTAAGTGGATTATCAATGGTATTATTTAATAATGGCTCGCAGCAATGGCAAGTTTTATCTGTTGCAGCTGGTTGATGTAATTCAGTTTGATGAATATCAATTCTGGTATTAGCTCTTTGTATTGAAAAATCTGGCATACTTTTTCTCCATTATTTTATTGTGTTTTCTTCTATGAAGCTTTTTAATTCACGATCTTAAAAACATCTCAAACTAAAATATCGTGGGCTGAAGCGGAGGTGGCAAGCTTAGTTTCAGGAAAAGGGAGTTCAGCTCTTATTCTTTGAAGATTTCCTAGAATATTAGCCAAATCAGTCGCATCGATTCGCTCTATATCTTGAAGTAAACAGAGACGAATAGTTTGAGTTGGCTGATGTAATGCGAGCCATGCTCCTCCAAGTATATTTATATTACTATTTAATGAGAGCCAAAATTCCGCATCATGATTAACAAACGAAGCTACTGTATGATGAAAAGTCAGCATTGATCCTGTTGAATCTACTTCTAACCACCAAGGGCCATAATCACCAATGTTTAATTGCACTGCGCCGGTAGAGAGATTCAACATAATATTGGTTTGGGCGGCAAAATCTGCGCATAATTTTTCTAACCTGGACATAAATAAATCTCATCAAAAAAATTAATAGTAAAATATTGTCCAAATTATGAGATTGAAGCATAGGATCGTCTATCAAAAATAGACAAAAATATTGTAAAAATTAATCAGGCAATGGATTCTGTTGTGTTAATGAGGTGCTCCCTTGCCGTCGTGATGCATCTTGAAATCCATAGGGTATTTTTATGAAGAACTAAGCTAAATCTAACGAGATAAGGCGGCATGATAAATCTCAATACCCGATTTGGCTATGATTTCCTCTGGTTCTCGTAGACTGAGAGGATAGTCAGGTGCTAGCGAGCAGCCGGGATAAATTTATGGTTTTTATTTTTTGTGGATCTAGTTTTTGTGAAATTAAATAAATCAATGACCTGCATTGTTATTTTGTTGCCATTTTTTACCTTATGTTTTTCATAATTATATTCGTTTTGCATTTGTTGAATTTTATTACAATTACAGACTTGAGTGAATGAATTTTCTCTCCCACTATTATTAGTGTATCGACCTGATAATAAGTGTCTAATTAATATTCCAGAATAAAAAAAGGGAGATAATAATTATGAGCGAATTATGCCCACGTGAAATTATTGATAGCCAAAAAATGACAGAAAATTGGGTGGAGTTTCAATTAGTTGATGAACAAGGTAATCCATTAGTGAATATGCCTTATCGTCTGATAAGTAGCGGGAGGTTGCGAGATGAACGCAAAGGTGTGACTAATAATCAAGGATTGCTTAGGGAAGAAAACTTATCACCTGATGCGGTAACGTTATATATCAGTGCTCAACCATTAGCTGATGAAATGGAGCAGCGTCCATTACGGGAAAAACGCGGTATTAGGGCATCAGTTGTCCAACCAAAAGCAGAAACGGAAGGTCACCAATACCGTTATGTGACGATTGGACAGATAAGTGATGGTTTGCCTGTAATTGATAAATGGATAGAAGATAAACCGCCACGTTATCATTTCCCAGATTCGGTATCGAAAGGTTTTCGGGTTCTCTCAACAAACTGCCGGTATGTTTTGGAAGTATGTCCGTTTCGCGCATGGGTACTATTGTTACATCATCAGAAAGATTATTCCCTGGTGAATGCTTATAATTTGGCATTAATGGGATTGCTGTCATATTTTGATGATAATGTTGATATAGCAGGTTCTATTACTCATTTTTTTAACCGACAAATGCTGGATATATCTCAATTACCGAGTAAGGTGGAAAAAATATCGCGTACTCCCATTGTTTATGATGTGCCATTTAGTGAACGTTATACTGATGTTGTATTTATTGATTCAAAAGCGGGTGAAAGTGGGATAGGAGATACGGAGTTATTTTATGTCGCTAATCAACAGGAAATTATTGTTAGCTGGCGGGGAACGGCGAGTGTTGATGACGCCATTACTGATATTATGTATCAACCATTGAAATTGGGTTGTGAACCAGATGGTGTATGCAGTGGTTTTATTAATAATGGTAAAGTTCATCGGGGATTTTGGGAGGCATTTAATCTTATTGGCCAGTTAAAAGCTCCCGGTTCTGATGAAAATATGTTTGATAAAATTATTGATTTAGCTAAAAGCCGAAACGTATTTGTTTGTGGACATAGTTTGGGGGGCGCTTTAGGGTTATTGCATAGTGCCCAACTGAAAAAATATCATCCTTGTTTATATAGTTATGGGATGCCGCGGACATTAACCCGTAGTGCGGTACAAGAATTGGAAGATATTACACATTACCGTCATGTGAATGAAAATGATTTGGTTCCCTCTATGCCGCCGGAAAAAGATTTGGATAACTGGCTTTATAATTATTGGGGACCATTAGGTTATCTATTTAGTACCATTGAATTATTGGGTTTGACAAAAGGTCAGGAAGTTTTCTTACATCATGGGGAAATAGTTCACTTTTATAAAGCTGATCTCATTATTGAAACTTTAAAAAAGAGTGATTCAAACGATCTTATACGACTCACAGAAATATTACCTGTCATGGCAAAATTGTATTTGATTCCGTCATTGAATCATCAAACGAAAGATAATATTAAGGTGGCATTGGAGATTCAGAAAGAATTTTTTAAACAGATAAGCGACGCTGATAAGAATAAGTGGTTTCCACGTAATGCAAACCCGACTTTGAAATATGCCTTGGGAGTACCTGATCATCGTATGCTTAAATATATTCATTACATTGGCGATCGAATTGCAGAGTTGTTTGTGCCAGACAAATATTATTTTTATCAAGATCAGAAGAAATTATTTGAAAATACAATGAATGAAAGGAGTGATATTGTTCCTGATATTCGGCAACGTAACACACTATTTTTGAATATGGATAACCAGTTAGAGCAAGCACTTATTGATACTCTACAAGATAAACAGGGTATTTTGGCCTTAACGCGTTATACCAATATTGCCACACGGATTGAGAAAGAGTTATGATGAAATAAAGGTGAATAAATTAAATATTAAGATTAGTGAATTGGCAT